>NZ_JAUQTZ010000019.1:0-61080 GCF_059803845.1 Rhizobium sp. UFLA01-1127
GGTTGGAATCCGCCGCATAGCGCAGGAAGCGCCGTCCGGTCGGAGTGGATCCCGTAAAGGCCACCATGTCCACATCCATGTGCAGGCCGATCGGCTCTCCGACGTCCTTGCCGCCACCCGTGACGACATTGAAGACACCGGCCGGGATACCCGCCTCATGAGCAAGTTCGGCAACGCGCAAGGTGGTCAACGTCGTTTCCTGAGCAGGCTTGACGATGACCGAGCAGCCCGACGCCAGAGCAGGTCCGATCTTCCAGGCGAGCATCAGAAGCGGGAAGTTCCAGGGAAGCACGCAGCCGACGACGCCGATAGGCTCACGCACGACCATGGTCAGTGCATTGGAGCCGACCGGAGCAGTATTGTCATAAAGCTTGTCGATCAGTTCGGCGTGCCAGCGGATGGTGTGGATCGTGTCCGGAACATCGACGGTCTGGCACTCGCGGACCGGCTTGCCGCTGTCGAGGCTTTCCATGACGGCAAGCTCATGGCGGTGCTCCTCGAGCAGCCGGGCGAATTTGAGAAGCGTGGCTTTGCGGTCGCCCGGCGATTGAAGGCGCCAGCGGCCGTCTTCAAAGGCTTGCCTGGCCTTTGCGACCGCGTAATCCACATCCGTCGCATCACAGGCTGCAATCTCGGCAAGCGTTTCACCCGTGGCCGGATTGGTCGTCTTGAACGTCCTGCCGGAGTGGGAGGGGCGAAAAGCGCCGTCGATGAAGGCATTCGTCGGCAGCTCGAGGCTAGCGGCAATCGCCTTGTATTCGGCTGCGGTCAAGGGTTCATGCATGGTTGGCTCCCGACGTGATCTGGGCGACCGTGCGCTTCAGGGTGGCGACGACAGTCTGGAGGGTTCTTTTTTCTTCGGAGGTCATTCCGCGCAGCGGTGCGCGAACGGGTCCGGCCTTGAGGCCGATGATCTCGCAGCCGTGCTTGATGGATTGCACGAACTTGCCGGTTTCGAGAAAATCCATCAGCGGCAGCATGGCCGTCATGATGGCGCGGCCCTTGTCGAAATTCCTCTCGATCACGCAGGCTTCGTAGAGCGCGACATGCTCGCGCGGCAGGAAATTCGAGCCGGCGCAGACCCAGCTCTTTGCACCCCAGGCGAAGAATTCCAGCGCCTGGTCGTCCCAACCGCACGACAGTGCTATATGAGGAAACTTCCGCGCCAGCAGATGGACGTTTGCCATCTCGCCCGAGCTTTCCTTGATCGCCTTCACATTCCTGGATTTGCCGACGCGCGAGAAATATTCGTCGCCCATCATCACGCCCATGCGGGCGGGATAGTTGTAGAGCATGATCGGCAGATTGGCGGCGCGGTCGACCGTCAAGGCGTGAATGGCGTTTTCTTTTGCCGTCGGCAGTGCATAGGGCGGCGACGTCACGAGGATCGCATCCGCGCCGATCCCCTTTGCCGCCGCGGCATAGGCAACAGAATCCTCGGTACGGGTGGCGCCAGTGCCAACGATCAGCGGCAGGCGGCTTGCGATAACCTGCCTGGCGTAGGCGGCAAGGTCGAGACGTTCCTGCATGGATTGGGCATAATATTCGCCGGTGGAGCCGCCGATGATGATGCCATGCACTTTGGCCTCGACGAGCGATTCCAGGACCGCTGCGAAGGCGGTCTTGTCGATCTGGCCGTCCGGTCCATGCGGCGTGATTGCGGGGGTGTAGATGCCTTCGAAATTCAAGACGATTTCTCCATCGATGCAACGGGCACTTCGACGAGCGCGTCCGCCTTCATGCCTTGTGGGGCGATGAACATCTCCATGTTCTCGCGCGACAGTTCCCAATGCTCGAACACCAGGTCCACGACGGTGTCTTCATCGTGCTGCGCGATTGCCGCGATGAACCCATCATGGTGTTCCACGGCGAGCTGAAGCCGTTCGCGCATGTCGTCGTTCCTCGGCCGGAAGAAGGTGTGGCCGATGCGTGCATGGTCGATCAGCAGGCGACCCAGGCTCGGCTGCAGATAGGCGTTGAACGACATTTCTCCGATGATTTCGTGGAAACGATTGTTCTCGAGCACCATGGCGAGGGGGTCGCCGGAGGCGCTTGCCGATCGAAACCGTTCCTGCGTTTCCTTGAGATCGATGAGTTGCTTCGGCTTGAAATTTTGCACCGCAAGCCGGCCGATCGCCGCATAAATCATCGGGGCCACCAGGAAGAAATGCCTGAGGGTCTGATGGTTCATTGGGCTGACGCGGGCGCCGCGGTTTGCCCGGATATCGATATAGCCTTCGCCTTCCAGACGCCGGAAGATTTCCCGGACGGGCGTACGGGAGAGCCCGTATTGTTCGCTGAGACTGACTTCGTCCAAATCCTGATCGGGATCGAGTTCCATCGTCAAAATTTGACGCTTTAGATCGTCGTAAAGACTGTTCTTCCCACCCTTCATTGCGACGTCCTCCGTGAGATACCGCGAGGAGTTGAATTCATCGCCTCCTGCCGATGAGGGAAAGGTCGCACACGCTGATCGGTGAGTCAAGAGAATTGTATACTCTACGTACACAATGAATGTTGCAGAAAAATACAATCCGGCGTTCAGCCTGTACTGGGTCGATCGTCCGGATGAATGCCGGGGTCGATCGCGCCGGATTCCGGCAACATCAGCGGAGGTGCACAGTCAGGCGCACCATTGCCGCCGCGAAACCACGGTCATGAATTTTCGATGAATGCTGCCTTCAGCATCCATTCTGGATCGGAGGCCTATCAAGGAGCCGTTCAACCGCGGTCATATCCGCACATCAGGAGAGCCAAAATGATCCGCACGTCCATTATCAGCATCCTTGTTGCCACTGCCATCGGCGGCACTGCAATGAGCCCTGCTTTGGCAAACGATGTACGCATAGAGCAGTACGGCTGGCACAATTCGGCCGGCGGTGCGCAGAACGGCCACAGCAACCGCGTCCGCTTCTACCAGGAGGGGCGCTACAACAATGCCATCGGCCAGCAATATGGTCATCGCAACCTGTCGGCCATCGGACAGGAAGGCAGCAATAACTATGGCGCGACCTATCAATACGGCAGCCGCAACGTGGCTGGCATCGGACAGTTCGGCTCGAACCACACCGCAATCTTAACGCAGGACGGTAACGACAACATCACGGCCGGTGTCCAGGTCGGCCATGGCTGCAGCGCCAATGTCAGCCAGGGTGGCGGCGGCAATGTCGCCGCTTTCGTCCAGACCTGCGATTGACCTTAGCCCAGCGGGGCCGGGATGGCTTATTCCCGGCCGCTCCCCAAACCACGACAAGGAGATAATCCATGG
This sequence comes from Rhizobium sp. UFLA01-1127, assembly GCF_059803845.1. Taxonomy (NCBI): domain Bacteria; kingdom Pseudomonadati; phylum Pseudomonadota; class Alphaproteobacteria; order Hyphomicrobiales; family Rhizobiaceae; genus Rhizobium; species Rhizobium sp. UFLA01-1127. The sequence goes on from NZ_JAUQTZ010000019.1 coordinate 3,269, forward strand.
TTGGCTTCGACAGACGCATTTCCGTCGTCGTGGCGGTTACACTTGCCGGATTGGCCGCCCTCGGCGCGAGCGCTGCCGTGCTCGACGCCGATCGGTCGCAAACTGGGCCGGTTCGCTGCGAGATCCGCGACAGGATTGATGGCGATACCGTCTTTCTCGAACCTCTCGTGCATTCCGACAAGGACGCAAGCGGCACCTATAGTGTCAGCGTCTCCGGCGGTGGCGAGGGAGGCTCCTCGAACATCCAGCAGGGCGGCGATTTTTCGGTGACGGCCGGTCGCACAGCGTCGCTCGGCCGCATGAGCGTCGGTGCCGCCCGTGCTTCCTACGACGTGAAGCTCAGGCTGAAGCTGGACGGAACAAATGTCAGCTGCAGCAAGCAGGTGACCGGTGCGTTCTGAATGTCATTTTGGGAAAACCACTTAGCTTTCCGTCCGGAACTGCATAGGCGCAAACTTTAGAGCCACTCGGCGTTTCAGCAAACCGCCGAGTGGCTTTCGCCGGTTGGCGCCGGCAGTTGCGTGGAAGCCCGTACACTGTTTGGGGTCCGCTCGGTTAAATGGTGGGTGAACGGCGTCTTCCGACACGGTTCAGCTTGGTTTTGCGAGAGTAAGACATTGGCTGATGACGGCCGAACAAGGAGAGACATCCATGAACCGCAAGTTTGCCACCACCCTGGGCAGTGCCACGATTGCAGCATTTCTTGGCCTTTCGGCGCTGGCCGGTCCCGCCAATGCCGGCGGTTCGATCGCGTTTTATCTCTCGCCCCAGAATGCAGAGGATGCCGACATGATGGACCTGGGTTTGAGAGCCTATTCCTTTTACAAGCATGTGCGCAGCGGCGCCGACATTCGCCAGCGCGGGCGAGGCAATTATGCCGGCGGCGCCCAGAATGGACGGGATAACGTCGGTATCATTCGTCAGGAGGGTAACGGCCATTCCGCCACGCTGCGGCAGAACGGCAACGACAATTCCTACGGGCTCTTCCAGTTCGGGCGGAACACCGATACGCAGATCGTACAGGATGGCGAAGGGCAAACTGGGGCGGCGCTGCTGTTCGGCTGGTGACTCAACCACATCATCCGTTATCACCAGTAGCGTCGTGTACCGTGCATGCGGGATCATAACGCATGATATGCGCTTGCCGATCTACCTAAAGGTGGCGTCTGCTGGCAGCACCTCGAACTTCCAGAATTTTTCGGGCGTGAAGTAGGCCTGGGCGATGGCGCGCACGCTCTGTGCCGTAACGTTCTGGTAACCATTGCGAATGGTGCGCAGAAAATCGATGCGCCGACCATCAGCCTGTATGCCGGAAAGTTGCTGCAGCCAATAGTCATTGCGTTGGCGCCGCTGGTCGAGGCTTTCGATGAACGGCTGTTTGGCGCGTGCAAGTTCATCCGCCGAAATATCGGCGGTGCGCAGATCACCTGCGATCTTTTCGATGATCTCGTAAAAACGCCCGATCTCGTCGGGCGTTGTCTCCACATAGACAAAGGCATAGCCGTAGCCCGGGAAAACTTCGGAGAGCACCGTATCGCCGCGAGGAGTGTAGGTCGCGCCCTCCTTGCGGCGAAATTCCGTGGTTAGCCTATCAAGAAGTATCCGTCCGGCAATTCTCGTCGCATAAGTGCGTGGCAGATCGGACAATAGATCACCCATGGGAACGGCAACCAGCGCGGCCGCATTGTCGTTGCGCTGAAGCTGATGCAGCACGACCGGCTGCTTCGTTGGCGCGGGAAAATGCACGGCCGGTCCATCGACTGTCGGCATCGTCGCCGGCCGTGCGGGCAACGCGCCAAAGGTCGCGGCGGTAAGACGGATTGCGTCCTCGATCGTCACGTCACCGACGATGCTGATATTGATTGATCCTTTCGAGAGATAGGGCTCGAATTGTGCCCGGAAATCCTCGGGCGAAACCGAGGATATCAGCTGACGGTCGGCGACGGCCCAGCGCGGATCGCCCGCATGCAGCAAGCCGGGAAGAAAGCGATCGGCTATGTTGCCGGCCGTCAATTCGCGATCGCCGAGACCGTTCTGGTAAGACGATTGAAGCTGTGTAAAGGCTTGCGGACGATAGGCCGGGTCGGAAGCATAAGCAGCAAGCATCTGCATTTGCGTTGTCAGATCCTCGGGACGCGTCTTGCCTTGAAGTGTGAATGCCTCATCGTTGAACGAGAAACGAATGCTGACTTCCTTTCCCGACAGAGCCTGCCACATCTCATCGTAACCGATTGCTTTCAAGCCGCCGGAAACAAATGCGGCTGCCGTCCAGGCCGCCGTTTGCCGAGCGATCGGAAAATCGCGCCGGCCGTGGCCAATATCGACGCGAACAAGCACCTCGCCCTCATGCAACTTTGTCGGCTTGACGGCCAAATGCATGCCATTTGCGAAACTCACCAGGGTGATGCCGAGATCTTCGATGGCACGGGTCTCGCTTACCGAACCCGACGGGCCGAATGTGGTATATGGCCATAGAGGAGTGGTGATGGGTGCCGGCGCCGAAATGGGCGTGGCCTGCGAAGCCTTATAGGCCTTTTCGACGGCGGCCTCCGAGCCGGTCGGCACCTGTGGTGTTTGCAGGATGATGCGCGGCCCGTTGACGGCGATAGCCTGTTGCAGCGACTTGTTGACATCGGCCGCTGTCAGCTTTCTTGCTGTGCTGTCGAAGAGCGTAAGAGCTTGGGCGGGGGACAGGAAGACTTTCCCTTCAGCGATACTCGCGGTAAGCCCGTCGGCGATGACGGCGCTGGTCCGCGCCGCATCGCCTACCGCTGCCGTCTGCAGAGTGGTGCGCTCTTCCAGCAGTTCACGATCGACTTCTGATTGGAGGACGCCGAATTTGGCTAGGCGATGCTGTTCCTGGTCCAGGACGGTCAATGCGCTTTGCCAAGCTCCGGGTGCAATTTCCGCAGAGATGGTGATCATATCGGCGGATTCGAGCAGGGTGCCGGCGCTAGCTCTTGCCTTGAAGAATGGAGCACCGGGTTGATGCGCGAGGAGGTCGAGGCGATGCGCGAGGATACGCAGCCCGATTTCCCGGACCGACTTCTGCCGACGTGAGATACGCGTATCCGATGCTTCGTCATGAGGGCGCATCCAAGCGAATTCCAGAAGCCCTATGCCACTTGAGGTTCTGAGAATGTCGACCCCAGCCTGGCGTTTTCGGAATGCACCGAGAGAGCGTCTCGTCGCAACGGGGCCGTCGGCAGACCAATCATCGAAACGTCGTCTGATTTCCGCCTCGACCGTCGCCGGCTCGATATCGCCAACGACAATAAGGGTGGCGCGATCCGGGCGATAATTGGCATGATAATAGTCACGGAGCCGGTCGATCGTCGCGTTGCGGATAATGATTGTGTCACCGATCGGCCGGCGCAGCGGTGCGAGCTGACCGGCAAGGAGCAGGCTCTGGAGCGCATGATCGGCGCGTGCCTGCGGTGTGTCGGTCTGCCTCTCTTCGGCAAGCACAACGCCACGTTCGCGTTCGAATGCGGCCTCATCCAGCCTCAGTTCACTGGCGGTTTCGCGCATCAGCATCAAGCCAGTCGATACCGTACCGGCGTCGGCCTCTGGAAGATTAACTTTGTAAATGGTCTGATCGAAATAGGTGTGGGCATTAACGTCAGGCCCGAATGTCAACCCCTTGCGTTGAAGGAGAGCGACCATGTCGTCTTCGGCAAAGTGTGTGCTGCCTCTGAAGGCCATATGTTCGAGAAAATGTGCCAAACCGCGCTGGTCATCATCTTCGTCGCGAGATCCCGCTTCGATGCGGAAGCGGATCGCTACCTGACCGGTCGGCGTGGCGTTGTGCATGACGGCAAACTTCATGCCGTTCGGAAGCGTCCCGTATCGTACGGCCGGATCCGGTTGCAAATCGCTTGCAGCCTGCGGCCAGGCTGTGGCCGGCTGAGCGGCCTGGAGCGGCGATGTCACGGCGAGTAGGATTGCGAACGACACCATGGCGCCCAGATGCCGCATCCGTGCAGAAAATCTCGAATTGAGGAAGGACATGCAAGTCTCGGGATGGAGAGGGGATATGTTACCGGCGGCACTATCGAATAGGTTGCGCTCGGTATCAATAGCCATGTCTGCAAGAAGGCAACCTGGAGCGAGTTGCCGATGAAGCGGGCGCTCTGCCATGAGCGGATGCGAATGTCGCGGATTTGGGACCCTAATCGGTATCTTGGACGGGGCGATTGCTTAAAACTATGATCCAAGAGCCAGTCGATCATTTGATAATCGTTCGGAGTGTCGCCAGCTACGGCATTGCTATTTGCGGGCAGAGTGCGGGATGGGCCGGCGCTGCCGGCCCATGGACACTCAATCTTGCGCGATCGCCGCAGGTGCCGCCGCCGGCTCCTGCCGTCCAAGCCGGTCGGCAACCAGCATCGACAACATCATTTCCACAAGGCCATTGGTCGCGCCCTTTTCGCCAGCGCCACCGCCCACCTGGATCTGCGGCACGAGCGGCAGCCTGCCGTTCTCGATCGCCTCGGCAAAGCGCATCAGGACCTGCGAATTGAGCTGATAGTCCGGGCCGCCGAACGCCGCGACTTTCTTCTCCGTAGCTTCGGCTTCCGCCAGGCCGACGGCGCGTACTTTCTCAGCATCGGCAAGACCGGTCGCCTTGATGCGCTCGGCATCGGCAAGCGCAATGGCCTTGATCCGGTCAGCCTCGCCCAGACCGGCAAGCCGTACCTTCTCGGCTTCCGCCTTGGCGGTAACCTGAATGGTTTCCGCCTGCTGGCGGGTACGGGCAAGTTGCGCCTTGCCCTCGTTCTCGCTGATCTCGATAGTGAGCGCCGATGTCGTGATCTTGGCCTGTTGTTCTGCGAGCGCTTCCTTTTCGCGCAAGGTGCGCTCCTGAATCGCAGCCGCTTCCTGCAGTTTATAAGTCTCGACCTTTTCGACGGCAATCTGGCGTTCGCGCAACTGGATCAGGATCTGCTCGATGCTGTTCTGGCCGTTGCTGGCGCGCGGCGTGCCGATCAGGACCTCCTGCAACTCGAGACTGTAGGAGGCAAACTTTTCGCGCATTTCCTCGCCGGATTTGCGCTGAATCTCGCTGCGTTCCTGCAAGAGCTCGATCAGCGTCTTGGTCTGGGCGATATTCTTGAAATAGGCCGATACCATCGGATCGAGCGTCTGTTCGACCAGCCGTTTGATATCCCCAAAGCGCTGTACCACCAGTGGTGCCTTCATATAGTCGATATGGACGACAACCGAGAGCGGCAGCACGGGTTCGAACGCATCCTTGGTGATCAAGGACACTTCGGAGAGATTTTCGTCCAATCGGTGCTCGCCGAACTGCTCCTTCGTCCATTTGAGCACGAAATTGGTGGTGGGCACGATGACGATATTGCCAGCATAGGTGTTGAAGGCATATTTGCCCGGCAGAAGGGGCGTCGACCAGACGCCACGGGCGCCGGTCTCGACCAGTTCTCCATGGCGATAGGTCTGGCCGGAGAGGTCCGCGCCGCGACGACCGGTATAGGAGACGACGACACCAACCGTGCCAACGCCGATAATCGTCTTATCGACCAGCTCGACGGTTGCGAAGATGCGGTTGAGGAAGTAGCTGCCGTCGGCAAGCACCTGCAACTGACGGCCACGATAGCCGCCGGCATTGAGAAACTTCTCCGGATCCTGGAAATTGTTATGGAAGTTCGGATCTTTCGGATCGTTGGCGACGGTCGGCGCGATAATTTCGCCATCGGGCAGTGCCGGGCCGTCATGGATGGTCACGATGCCGATCATGTCCTGCGCGTCATGGATGACGACGGGCTCGAAACCCTCCCGCTCGGTAATCAGCGTCGACATGTCGGCAAACAGTTGCTGTTCGGAGGAGCCGAGATTGACGGCATAGATCGATTGCGCGGTCAGCACGATGAATTGCGCGAGATTGATGGCATAGGTGCCTTCGCGGAGAATTTTTCGCTGCGGCCCCTTCTGCCCGCCTTTTACGAGAAAACCGCGCACGTCCTGAAAGTCATCCGCTTCGATATTCGAGGCAAGAGTCTGGGTCGGCGGCAGCGGCTTGCCGTCGCGGGCAAAGACATAGCCGATCTGCCCCTGGGGAATGGTCACGAGATTGGCGCGGTGCATCGAATACTGGAACGGCATGAAGAAATGCAGGCCGCCGCGCACGACGTCCGGCTGGAAACCCGCTTCGCCGTTGAGTGCAATGAAGCCGTTCCTGACGGAGCCACGGAAACTCCACAGCTTTTCGAGGATGCCAAGTCTGTCGTTGGGGATATAGCGGATTATGCCGCTCCACCGAAAAAGTATTGCCAGCACGATGACGGGAACGGCGATTTCGATCGCCATCCATTCAATCGGACTGAGATTGGGTAGGGCTTCCATCTCTTCTCTCCTATGGGCGCACGGGTTCGTCCACCCGACAGCCGCCCGGTTGGTATTGGTTGATAAAATGGGAGATTGCATACCTACGCGCTCGACGCACCAATGATGTGTCGAAGTTTAGGTGGCTCATTGTCTGGAGAAATAACCACGTGCCCTCAGTCCCCACCGAGGAAGGGCGTGGTTTTGATGCGGTCTCACATCGGTGTTGCCTTGATAGACATAACGATAGACGACGTAGGCATTACGCTCATAGGTTTAAAGATGTTCAAGGCGGAAATCGGATAAGTACTTCCGGCGATTTGGCTATTTCGAGCATTTGATTCTACTGAACTATGCCGGCGTCTCGAAGCTCCCAAGTCGCCCTTTGAGATTCACATGAGCTCGACGTGGAATGGCAGGCCTTTCGGCCGCAACGCGGCTGACATTGACAGTCATCCCCTCCCGCAGGATACAAGGGCATGACACAACACACCCATGAGACCCATCCCGAGATCGTCAAGCGGCTCAAGCGTGCCCAAGGACATTTGAAGAGCGTCATCGCCATGATCGAGGACGGCAAGCCGTGCCTTGACATCGCCCAACAGCTGTCGGCCGTCGAGAAGGCAATCGTCAACGCAAAGCGCACCCTCATTCAGGATCATCTCGATCATTGCCTAGAAGAAACCATCGGAGCCCTCCCGCGCGACAAGCGGCAATCCATCGACGAATTCAAGACCATTACGAAATATCTCTAATGGTATGGCCGATCTGTCGGTCTATTGCGGATTGCTCGGGGCGGCTTTCGGTGCAGCAGCGATCCTTTTGATGCAGGCGGCCGCCAAGGCCGGGCGTTATGTTGCCCCGGCTGCAACGGCAAGCCTGGCATGGCGGCTTCCAGGCACGAACAATAGTTCCGCGGGAATCGCAAGATTGATGCCGACACGATATCGGCAGCAACAGCGCCAATTCACTTGCTGATATTCGGGGATCATTCACCAAACAACGGCGCTTGACGAAGGCCACTCTTCAACGAGCAGAAGGGAAAGTATCGTCAGGCAGGATGCGGCGATCACGACGATGAAGGGGACGGAGCGGAGAAGCCTGACGATTGCAGGGGTTGCGATAACGAGCGCTATCCGGAACAGCATCACGATCCAGTCGGCGACAGTGGGGTGATCCTTCTTGTACACGGCATCCCTCCCGCAGCATGCAGCTCAATGACTGTGGTCAGGTTCGCAGGAGAGCGTCGGCGACAAGCGAACGTTCCGGCCGCAAGCCTGGCGACACGCAGCAAAAACGAATTCCGTGCAGAAATCGTGGAGATTGGGTGTGAAACTGGTGGATGCTCACCGAGCCGGTTCGGCAGGAAAGTCAGGTGCCGGGGTCGCAAAGGGACGTCACCGGTGATCGCAGGTTGCGGTTCCTTTCGGGCCTTATGATTCGATCAGGCGTTCGGCGCTGAACTTGTCCGTTATCAGCGTATCGATAACGCCGATCCTCAAGGCGCCGGCGATCGCCGCGGTCTTCTTCGCGCCGCCGGCGAGCGCGATGACCCGGTCGACCCGTTCGAGGTCTTCCAGCGGGAGGCCGATGACGCGCTCGTCGAGCGGCGTCTTTACCGGCTTGCCGTCCTTGTTGAAAAAACGCAGCGATATGTCGCCGACGGCACCTGCCTCGGCAAGGTCCGCAAGCTCCCGCGACGAGAAGATGTTGCCGGACCGTGAAAGCAGCTCCGATGGTTCGACGGCTCCGATGCCGACGATGGCGAGTGTGATGCTGCCGAAGAGATCCATCGTCTCCCGCACGAAGGGGTCCGTCTGCATCAGAAGCTTGGCCTCGCGCGAGGTCGTGACGCCTTGCACCGAAAGAAGCTTCGGCTCGGCTCCGGTCAGTCGTGCAAGTCGGGTGGTAAGCTGGGTGGCATGCGTCTGGACCGACGGGTCGCCCATGCCGCCAAGCGTCTGGACGACATATTTGGCCTGGGCGCTCTTCTGGGGGTGGATATTTTCCACCATCTTGAAGATCGTCTGGCTCCAGCTCGACACGCCGATGATCTCGCCGGGTGCAAGGGTCACTTCCAGAAGGTGAGCAGCAGCTTCGCCGATCCGGGCCATGATGGCTCCGTCCCGGTCTTCGGTGCATTCGACGACAATCGCTTCGGGAAGACCGTATTTCTCGCGCAGCGCTCCTTCGAGTTCGCTATACGTGCCCACGGGCGGAATGACGCTCGTGCGCACGATATCTTCCGCCTCGGCCCGCTTCAGCATTCGCGAGACGGTTGCCTGCGATAGACGAAGGTGCTGCGCGATCTCCGCCTGCCGCTTCCCTTCAATGTGGTACATCTGGGCAACTCTTGAGATGAGGCGGAGTTCGTTAAGGCGAGCCATCGTTGACACCGGAGTGAATTTTTATTCACCTTTAGCCGGAGTTGCGCGCAACGTCGAGCGGGCCAGCGCATCATTCCACCTATTCAGGAGGGCCGTATCGTCGATATCTTCCGGTTCGATGACTTCAGTATTTCTCGGAAGCGCCGCGATGGCATCGAGATCCGGCCAGAGGCCGATCGAAAGGCCTGCAAGATAAGCGGCACCGAGCGCCGACGCCTCGGGTGCCTCGCACTGGATGATGGCGTGTTTTACCAGGTTCGACACGCACTGCATGAGAAAACGGTTTCGGCTCGGCCCGCCGTCCACGTAGAGCGTGCCGAGTTCGCCGCCGCTTTGCGTCCGCATCGCCGTGATCACGTCATAAACCTGGAAAGCGATCGAGTCGGTGACCGAACGGGCCATCTGCGCACGGGTGGTGCTGAAATTGATCTGCGAGAAGAGAGCGCGGGCGTCGGAATTCCAGTAGGGTGCACCCAGCCCCACGAAGGCAGGCACGAATCCCGGCCCTCCCGGTTCGGCGGTTGCGGCAAGGTCGACCAGGGCAGCCACATCCGGAAGGCCCAGAATGTCCGCCATCCAGGGCAGGCTCGCGGCACAAACGAGGATGTTGCCTTCGAAGGCGAAGGTTGGCTGTCCGGCGATGCGCCAGGCGACCGTTGTGGTAATGCCGTTGCGCGGTGCGATGAAGCGCGGCAGCGTTGTCATGACCGAAGACCCGGTTCCGAAGGTCGCCTTGCCATCGCCCGGTTTGAAGGCTCCGTGGCCGAACAAGGCCGCATGGCTGTCGCCGATGGCCGACCTGATCGGTGTGCCGTCCGGGACGCCGGCAAGACCCCTTGTGGTTCCAAAATCCGCGGAACTATCGAGTACTTCGGGAAGGAGCCGGATATCGACCCCGAAAATCGCGCCCAGTTCTTCGCTCCAGGCTTGAGCTTCGAGATCGAGCAACTGGCTTCGTGCTGCATTCGAGGCATCGCACACATGCTTGCGACCGGCGGTAAGGCAATGAATGAGCCAGCTATCGATCGTGCCGATACGGACCTTTCGCCCATGCGCGACCCGATCGAGAAGCCACCGGAACTTCGGACCTGGAAACATCGGATCGAGAGGAAGGCCGGTCAGTGCTTCGACACGCTCCGAATGCCCGTCGGCGACGAGACGCTCACAATCCGGCGCGGTGCGCCTGCATTGCCAGCTGAGCACCGGTCCCAGCGCCTTGCCTGTTTCCGCATCCCAAATGGTGACGGATTCCCGCTGGTTGGAAATCGCGATGGCTTCGATTGCCGTGCCGGGCGCGGCTTCCAGGCATGAAGCGATCGCCTCGCAGACGGACGCATGGATCCGTTCCGGATCCTGTTCGACCCAGCCGGGCTGCGGATAGGAGATTCCGACCGGCGCCGACCCTCTGGCGATGATCTCGCCACGCTCTGAAACCAGCGCCGCCTTGGAATTGGTGGTTCCCTGGTCGATTGCCAGAATGGCCCGCATTTGCATCCTCCACCAGAACATGATGCCGAAAAGTGTGAGCGGCTTTCGGACGACACCGTGCTCTGCTTCTTTGATTCTGGGCGGATTCGGATTTTAGGTCGTTTCGACCTAAAATCATCCGGTTCTAATGACACGGCCGGGGCCTATCCGCCCCGGCTCGAATGCGCGCCGTTCGTCTACTTGCGCTTGATAAGCGCTTGTGCGGCGTCCGCAATGGCCGCTGGAGCCATGCCGAATTCGTCGAGCAGGAACTCGGCCGAGCCGGTTGGCGCGTAGATGCCGGGCACGCCGAGGCGCTTCATCGGAACCGGGGCGTTGTCGACGACAACCTCGGCCACGGCCGATCCCAGCCCGCCAAAAATCGAATGCTCTTCCGCCGTCACGATCGCACCAGTTTCTTTGGCGGCGGCAATGACGGCATTCTCGTCGATCGGACGGACCGTGGCGAGATTGAGCACCCTCGCCCTTATGCCGCGTTGGGCAAGAATATCAGCGGCTTTCATCATGCGATGGGTCAGCGTGCCGTTCGCGATGAGCGTGACATCAGAGCCCTCCCGCAGAAGATTGGCTTTTCCAAGTTCGAACCTGTGGCCTTCCGGCAGGAGATCGGGCACGCCGACGCGTGACAGGCGCAGGAAACAGGGGCCGCTGTAGCTTGCCGCCCATTCCACCGCGGCGGCCGTCTCGATGCGGTCGCAGGGCGCAATCACGGGAAGGTTGGGCAGAACGCGCGTCCAGGCGAAATCCTCGATCGAGTGATGGGTCGGACCGAGCTCGCCATAGGCCATTCCGGACGAAATGCCGACGAGCTTGACGTTGGCGTTCGAGTAGGAAATGTCGGCCTTGATCTGCTCGAGAGATCTGCCTGTCAGGAACGGCGAAGCGCCGCAAACATAGGGAAGGCGTCCGCCATTGGCCAGGCCCGCGCCGACCCCCACCATGTTCTGTTCGGCGATGCCGACATTGACCAGACGGTCGGGAAACTTGGATTTGAAGCCGCCGAGCTTCGAGGATCCGACCGAATCGTTGCAGACCGCCACAATCGTCTCGTTCTCGGCCGCGAGGCGCTCGAGCGTCGATGCGAAGGCGTCTCGGCAGTCATGGAGCTTTTGTGCATTCACAGGCGCGTTCATTAGAGTGCCTCCGACAATTCTGCCAATGCGACTTCGTATTGTTCCTTGTTCGGAACCTTGTGGTGCCAGTCGACACGGTCCTGCATGAAAGAGATTCCGTGTCCCTTGTTGGTATGGGCCACGATGCAATGCGGGCGGTCGCTTCGATGTTCGAGTGCCGGGACGACTTCATGCATATTGTTGCCGTCGATTTCGCTAACATCCCAGCCGAAAGCTTCGAGCTTCGGGCGAAGCGGCGCGATGTCGTTCGTATCCGAAAGTGCCGCCCCTTGCTGGAACCGGTTATGGTCGACAATCAAGGTGAGATTGTCCAGGCGGAACTGCGCCGCGGCCATGATCGCTTCCCAATTGGAGCCCTCCTGCATCTCGCCGTCGCCGGTGATCACATAAGTATGGTAGCCGGCGCCCGATAGTTTGGCGGCCTTGGCCATACCGACCGCGACCGGCAGGCCATGTCCCAATGGACCGGTATTGGTTTCGACGCCTGGCACCTTGTTGCAATTCGGGTGGCCATTGAGCCGCGAGTGCGGCTTCAGGAACGTCGAGATTTCGTCCTCGGGAATGAAGCCGCGTTTCGCCAGGGTGACATAGAGCGCGCATGCGGTATGTCCCTTCGAAAGCACGAACCTGTCCCGGTCGGGATGTTTCGGCTGGTCCGGCCAGACACGCAGCACGCGGAAGTACAGCGCGGCCAGGAGGTCGATCACGGACATCTCGCCGCCGATATGCCCGGCGCCTGCCTCGTAGACTGCCTGGAGGTCTCGTAGACGTATCTGACGAGCAACACGTTCAAGTTCGGAAGGCTCCATCGTTTCCTCGCGTGAATAAATATTCATGTATTTATATTTTTGCACAGGAAGATTGTTAGTCAAGCCCCCGCAAGCGACTTCTCGCCAAAACAGGCCAAAAAGACTTGGTTGACAGCATCAAAACAAGTTGGTATTGAATTTTCCAGCATATGTGAATAAATATTCGCACGTGAAAAACGATCGGCCGAATATTGGCCGCTGGCCCTAAGCTCCAGGGAGGAATGATGGTGGCGATCGACGTCAATGGACAGAGCCGTCCGTCCGCGACATGGCTGAGCAAGCTCACCGGCGTTACAGGACCGCTGGTAGGATTACTCGCGCTTTGTGTGTTCCTGAGTTTGAGCACCGATGCGTTTCTCTCGCTTCGCAACGGCCTCAACATTCTCGACCAGATCACAGTGCTAGGGATCATGGCCGTGGGCATGACGTTCGTCATTCTGATCGGCGGCATCGACCTTTCGGTCGGTTCGGTCCTTGCACTCGCCATGATGGTCATGGGCTGGACGGCGAATATCGCCGGCCTGCCGCTTGCGGCGGGGATTGCGGTCGCGCTCGTCGCCTCCGCGATAAGCGGGCTGATCGTCGGACTTCTCGTGACCCTGTTCAGGGTTCCGGCCTTTATTGCGACGCTTGCGATGATGTCGGCCGCGCGCGGCGTTGCCAACATGATCACGGATGGGCAGCAGATTGTCGGATTTCCCGACTGGTTCATGATGCTCGCGATCGATCGCCATTTCGGCGTGCTGACCGCGACGGTCTTCCTGATGCTGGCGGTTGTCGCCGTCGCCTGGGTGTTCCTGCACTTCCGCTCCGAGGGACGCATGCTTTATGCCGTGGGCGGCAATCCGGAAGTCGCGCGTCTTGCCGGCATCAATGTCCAGCTCGTGACGATCGCCGTCTATGTCGCAAGCGCCGTGCTTGCAGGTCTCGCCGGTATCGTGCTGGCAGCGCGACTCGACTCGGTTCAGCCGTCGAGCGGCTTTGGATACGAGCTCGACACGATCGCGGCCGTCGTCATCGGGGGAACCTCCCTGTCCGGCGGATCCGGCGGTATCGGCGGTACGCTTATCGGTGTGCTGATCATCGGCGTCCTGCGCAACGGTCTCAACTTGCTCAACGTCTCGCCATTCCTGCAGCAGGTCATCATCGGCATCGTCATCGTGCTTGCGGTCGGTGCGGAAACGATCCGCAGGCGGCGGGCCTGACATTCAGGTCCGTGTCCGGCGGACCTCTAGCAGTTCCTCTCCGAGAGGTTTGGAGCGGATCAAATGCCCGAGGGGGAGGATGTACCCAAGGGTTCACCAAAAAGGAGGAAATGAAATGAAATTTACGCGCATTCTTCTGGCCTCGGCCGCCGTGCTGGCGATGTCACTGGCATCCGTTCAGGCGAAAGACACCAAAAAAATCGGCCTGGCAGTTGCAAACCTGCAGGCAAACTTCTTCAACCAGATCAAGCAGTCCGTCGAGGATGAAGCCAAGAAGCGCGGCATCCAGGTGGTCACAGTGGATGCCAAAGGCGACGGCCCGACCCAGATCAATCAGATCCAGGATCTGCTCACCCAGAATATCGATGCCCTGATCTACATCCCGGCCGGCGCGGCAGCGGCAAGCGTTCCCGTCAAGCTCGCCAAGAACGCCGGAATTCCGGTCGTCAACGTTGACCGCAATGCCGATGGCGCCCCAGGCGATACATTCCTTGCCACGGATTCCGTCGCATCCGCCAAGGCCGTTTGCGACTACATCTTCAAGCAGGCCGGCGGCAAGGGCAAGATGGTCATCATCCATGGCCAGAAGGGCACGACGCCGGAAGTCGACCGCAGCAAGGGCTGTGCCGAATCGCTGAAGGCAAATCCCGGCGTGAAGGTGGTCGCCGAGCAGTATTCCAACATGTGGGCTCAGGACGAGGGCTTCCAGATCATGCAGAACATGCTGCAGGCAAACCCGGACGTATCGATCGTGTTCGCTCAGGCTGACGCGCTTGCACTCGGCGCCGCGCAGGCGATCAAAGTGGCAAACCCGTCGCAGAAAATCGTTGTCGGCGGCTTCGATGGCGATACGGCGGCTCTCGAAGCACTGAGCAAGGGCGTCTTCGACGTCACCGCGACCCAGCAGACACAGAAGATGGGCCGCGATGCGGTCGCCAATGCCGTCAAGCTCGTCGCCGGCGAAAAGGTGCCTGCCGTGCAGCTCATGGACGCCACGCTGACGACCAAGGAAAACGTGGCAGGCTTCATCGCCAACCATCCGTAATCGTGCCGAAGTCTTGAGGAGGTGTGCCGTGACTGAGCCCGTTCTTTCCCTGAGGGGCATATCCAAGCGCTATGGACCGCTTCAGGTGCTGAAGAATGTCAGCCTGGATGTCCATCCGGGGGAAGTGGTGGCACTTCTTGGTGAAAACGGCGCCGGCAAATCGACATTGTCGGGCATTATTGCCGGATCACGCACGCCCTCCGAGGGAACCATGACATGGCTGGGGCAGCCCTATGCCCCGGCCACTCCGCGCGACGCCATCGACAAGGGTGTCGTGCTGATCCATCAGGAACTGCAGCTTCTGCCGCATCTTTCGATCGCCGAAAATGTTTTCATCGGACGATGGCCGATGAAGAACGGCGCCATTGATCGCCCCCAGATGGTCCGGCGCGCGCAGGAGCAGCTCGCCCGCCTCAATCTGCATATCCCTGCGACGCGCAAGGTCGCCGGCCTGTCGACAGCCAACCAGCAGCTCATCGAAATCGCAAAGGCGCTGGCGCTCAATGCCAAGCTGCTGATCCTCGACGAACCGACCGCCGCGCTCGGTGGAGCGGAAACGGAGGCTTTGTTCGAGCAGGTGAGAAAGCTCCGCTCGGAAGGCGTCGGCATCATCTATATCTCCCACCGCATGGAAGAGATCAGGCAGATCACCGACCGCATCGTCGTTCTGCGCGACGGCGAGCGCGTCCAGGAATTTGCCGACAGCGCTACACCCGTTCGCACGATCGTCGAAAGCATGGTCGGCCGCTCGCTTGACCGGATGTTTCCGGCTCTTCCGGAGCCGACGGATCGCGTGGTGCTGCAGGTCAACGGCCTGACCTCTCCCGACGACTCCTTTCGGGATGTGACGTTCGACGTTCGTGCCGGTGAAATTCTCGGCATTGCCGGACTGGTCGGTGCCGGCCGCACGGAGCTTGTCCGCGCCGTTGCCGGCGCGGATCCGATCAGCGCCGGTTCGATCAAGCTGGAGGGCAAGGAGCTCAAGCTTCGCGATCCGGCGGATGCGATCGCAAAGGGCATCGTGATGGTGCCCGAGGATCGCAAGGAACAGGGCCTCGTCGTCGGTCACCGCATCAGCGAGAACATCGTCTACGCCAATCTCGATAAGCTCGGCGGACGCTGGATCACATCGCGCGTCAAGCGCGCCTTTGCCGAGAGGGCAGTGGCGAAGTTCGGCGTCAAGGGCCGCGCCGAGCAATATGCCTCGGACCTGTCGGGCGGCAACCAGCAAAAGGTCGTCATCGCGAAGTGGCTGATGCGCGATCCCAAGGTCGTCGTCCTCGATGAGCCGACCCGGGGCATCGATGTCGGCGCCCGCGCAAGCATCTACGACATCATCGTGAATCTGGCGAAACAGGGTGTGGCGGTCATTGTCGTCAGCTCCGATCTGGAGGAGGTTCTCGGCGTGTCGAACCGCATTCTCGTGCTGGCCCAGGGCAAGCAGGCAGGTATTTTGAACCGTGACGAGGCAAACGACGTCTCGGTCATGGAATTGGCGACAATCTAGACAAACAGAAAGGAAGAGCGGTGTCCGACATCACTCTGAATGCCCCGAAGCTTTTCGATCTCAGCGGACAGGTTGCGCTTGTAACCGGAGCCGGAAGCGGGATCGGGCAGCGCATCGCAATCGGCCTTGCGCAATGCGGCGCCGATGTCGCACTTCTTGATCGTCGCTCCGACGATGGCTTGGCGAACACGGCTTTGCATATCGAAGCGGCCGGCCGGCGCTCCATCCAGATTGCGGCCGACGTCACCAGCAAATCCTCTCTGGAGGGAGCGGTTGCCCGCACAGAGGCGGAACTCGGTCCCCTGACGCTTGCCGTCAACGCGGCCGGCATCGCCAATGCCAATCCTGCGGAGGAGATGGAAGAAGACCAGTACCAGACATTGATGGACATCAACCTGAAGGGCGTTTTTCTGTCCTGCCAGGCAGAGGCACGCGCCATGCTGAAACATGGGCGCGGATCGATCGTCAACATCGCATCCATGTCCGGTGTGATCGTCAATCGCGGCCTCAGCCAGGCCCATTACAACGCCTCCAAGGCCGGCGTGATCCACATGTCCAAGTCGCTGGCGATGGAGTGGGTCGGCCGCGGTATCCGCGTCAACACCATCTCGCCGGGATATACCGCGACGCCGATGAATACGCGCCCGGAAATGGTTCATCAGACGAAGCTCTTCGAGGAGCAGACGCCGATGCAGCGCATGGCCGGCGTTGACGAGATGGTAGGCCCCGCCGTCTTCCTGCTGTCCAATGCCGCAAGCTTCGTGACGGGCGTCGATCTGCTCGTCGATGGCGGCTTCTGCTGCTGGTGATGTGATGAAGAAGCTCATTGCCGGCAACTGGAAAATGAACGGTCTCGCTTCCTCCCTGGCTGAGATCGAGGCGCTGAAGGGAGTAACCGGCGAGGCGGCGTGCGACATCGTTGTCTGCCCGCCCTTCACGCTGATCGAGAAGGCGGTCGCGCGCACCGAAGGCTCGGCGATTGCCGTCGGCGCACAGGATTGCCATGCCCAGGCTTCAGGCGCCTACACCGGCGACGTTTCCGCCGAGATGCTCGCCGAAATCGGCGCGCGCTTCGTCATCCTAGGACATTCCGAACGCCGATCGGCGTACAGGGAAATGGATGCCGCCGTCGCCGGCAAGGCCGTCGCGGTCCATAGGGCAGGGCTGGCAAGCATCATTTGCGTCGGCGAGACGCGCGAAGAACGCGACGAGGGAAGAGCGATCGACGTTGTCCGCGCTCAGCTTGAAGCATCCATCCCCAACACCGCGACCAGTACGAATACGACGATCGCCTACGAACCGGTATGGGCGATCGGAACCGGATTGGTTCCGACCCTCGAACAGATCGAGGAGATGCACTCCTCCATCCGGCAGATGCTTAAAGAGCGGATGGGAGGGGATGGACAGCATGTCAGGATCCTCTACGGCGGCTCGGTCAAGGCGCAGAACGCAAAAGCGATCTTCGGTGTTTCCAACGTCGATGGCGCGCTCGTCGGAGGGGCATCTCTGAAGGCGTCGGAGTTCACCGGGATCATCCTGGCCGCCGTTTGACGCGGCAAATGCAGGCAGTGCGACCGGTCCTCCCTGAGAACCGTTGCCAGCCAATAGCGCGAAAGGAATAAAAATGCTTCGTTTCGAAAACAGGACCGTCGTCATCACCGGCGCAAGCCGCGGCATTGGTGCTGCGATTGCCAAACGCTTTGCGCGCGAGGGTGCCAATCTTGCGGTCTCCGCCAACGAGGAGTCCGTCCATGCGGTCGCCAATGCGATCAAGGCTGACGGCGGAAAAGCGATTTCCTACGTCGGCGACGTCACGGACAAGGCCAGCGTGAAAGGTCTCTACGACGCTGCCGAGACGGCATTCGGCGCCATCGATGTTTCCATCCAGAATGCCGGCGTCATAACCATTGCCCGCGTCGAGGACATGACCGAGGGCGAATGGGACAAGGTCATGGCCGTCAACACCAAGGGCGTTTTCCTCTGCGCTCAAGAAGCGATTGCGCGCATGCGCAAGCATGGCCGTGGCGGTCGTATCATCAATACCGCCTCAGGTCAGGCCCGCGATGGCTTCATCTACACGCCGCATTACGCGGCATCGAAGATGGGTGTCGTTGGCATTACCCAGAGCCTTGCAAAGGAAGTCGCGACCGAGGGCATTACCGTGAATGCCTTTTGTCCCGGCATCATCGAAACAGACATGTGGGCCTATAATGACCAGGCATGGGGCAAACTCCTGGGCAACTACGGTCCCGGCGAGCTCATGAGGGAATGGGTAGAAGGCATTCCGATGAAGCGGGCCGGATCAGGCGAGGACGTGGCCGGTCTCGTCACTTTCCTTGCGAGCGACGATGCGGCTTACATTACCGGACAGACGATCAACGTCGATGGCGGCCTGATCATGTCGTAGTTCGACAATGAGGAACGGTGCGTTCATCGGGCGGATCGGATTCTCCCAAATTCAGCAATCAAAGCCTCTTGCGGAATGAGGCAGTGATCCCTTATCTTTCACCTGTTCTCAGGGCGGGGTGCAATTCCCCACCGGCGGTATCGAGGTAACTCGGAGCCCGCGAGCGCCTTCCGAGCATTCGGAGGGGTCAGCAGATCCGGTGAGATGCCGGAGCCGACGGTCATAGTCCGGATGGAAGAGAGCAACGCAGGAGACGCCGCTTTGCAGTGGTGTTCGCATGCTTGTTCGCCCAAGGGAAAATGGTGGCTCTGACAGGCCATGCACGCCGTTTCGAACGGCAACCCTTGAAAGGCAGGAAATGGCAATTTCGAAAATTGAAGATGCGATCGCTGCGATTGCGCGGGGCGAGATCGTCGTTGTCGTCGATGATCGCGACCGCGAAAACGAAGGCGATCTCGTGATTGCTGCGGAAGCGGTTACGCCGCAGGCGATCGCGTTCATGATGAACCATGCCCGCGGCCTCATCTGTGTTCCGATGGAAGGCGAGAGGCTCGACGAGCTCGATATCCCGCTGATGGTGCCGCGCAATACCGAAGTCCTGAAGACCGCTTTTACCGTCTCGGTCGATTACATTCCGGGAACCACGACCGGAATATCCGCCGCCGACAGGGCGGCAACCGTGCAAGCCCTCGTCAGGCATGGCTCGCGTCCGGAGGAATTTGCCCGGCCCGGTCATATCTTTCCGCTTCGCGCGCATCCAAACGGCGTCCTGTCACGCCCTGGCCATACCGAAGCGGCTGTGGATCTTGCCCGGCTCGCCGGCCTTGCGCCTTCCGGAGTCATCTGCGAGGTGGCGAACGACGATGGCACGATGGCCCGTCTTCCTGAACTTGAAGTCTTCGCCGAACGGCATCGGCTCCATCTGATCACGATCGAAGATCTGATAGCCTATCGACTGGCGAACAGGCCCGAAAAGGCGGCGTGATCATTCAAAGGCGTCCTATCGAGCCGGATGGGATGCCTTTATCTGCGCGAAAAAATCAGCACCGCGATTTTCACCGGCAACGGCGGGGATGGCGCTTCGACAGTCAGTGAACTGCAGCAAGATCGCTGGAGTTCCTGTCCACAGAAGCCGGGGCATTGACCATCGCAGTGGCGAGCCGGCGGAAATTGACGATACCCACGGGCTGGCCCGCGGGAGATACGACCGTGACGTCGCCATCGGGAGCCGAGGCAAGCATGCGCACGGCGTCCTCGATCGTGGATCCGACAGGAATCGTCATCTGTGAAGACACGCCGCCCGCGCGCCACGGCTCCATGATTGCCTCCACCTGCACGACGCGGCCCCTGTTCACCTCCTTGACGAAGTTCGAAACATAATCGTCGGCAGGCCGAAGGACGATGTCCTGGCTGCTTCCCTGCTGAATAATCTCGCCGTCCCGCAGAATGGCGATCTGATCCCCCAGCCGCAGCGCCTCGTCGAGGTCGTGGGTGATGAAGACGATCGTCTTCTTGATTTCGTTCTGGATGTCGAGGAGAACGGATTGCATGTCCATTCGAATGAGCGGGTCGAGGGCCGAATAGGCTTCGTCCATGAGCAGCACGGGTGCATCGTTGGAAAGGGCGCGCGCCAGCCCGACGCGCTGCTGCATGCCGCCGGACAGCTGATTGGGGTATTTTTGTTCGAACCCCTTCAATCCTACGCGCTCCAGCCACTTCATTGCGACTTCGACGGCTTTGGCGCGGGGCATACCTTGCACCTCAAGACCGAAGACGGTGTTGTCGAGGACATTGCGATGCGGAAGAAGCGCAAACTTCTGAAATACCATCGCAGTCTGATGTCTGCGGAAGTTGCGCAGTTCGGTGTCGTTCATTTTCACGACGTCGGCGCCATCAACGAGAACTTCGCCGGCAGTCGGATCGATCAGCCGGTTTATATGGCGAATGAGCGTCGACTTGCCGGAGCCGGAGAGCCCCATGATGACCTGAATGCAGCCGGACGGGATTTCGATGTTGATGTCCCTCAGCCCGAGCACATGTCCGTGCGTATGGTTGAGCTCGGCCTTTGTCATACCCTTCCGGACAGCATCGACATAGGCGGAGGGATTGGGGCCGAAGATCTTGTAGAGGCTGCGGATCTTGATGCCGCCGAAACGCTGATCAGCCATGGACGATCTCCCGGTGCTTCTGGAGCCTCTTGCCGTATGCCTGGCTTACCCGGTCGAAGATGATGGCGATGCCGACAATGGCGAGACCATTGAAGATTCCCAGCGTGAAATATTGGTTTGCAATGGCCTTCAGCACCGGCTGGCCGAGCCCTTGAACGCCGATCATCGATGCGACGACGACCATTGCCAGTGCCATCATGATCGTTTGATTGATACCGGCCATGATCGTGGGCAAGGCAAGAGGCAACTGGACCTTGAACAGTTTCTGGGCATTGGATGTGCCAAAGGCATCTGCCGCCTCCAGGACATCCTTATCCACCAGACGTATTCCGAGATCGGTCAATCTTATCATCGGCGGTATCGCATAGATGACGACGGCGATGAGGCCAGGCACCTTTCCGATCCCGAGTAGCATGACGACGGGAATGAGATAGACGAAGCTCGGCATGGTTTGCATGACGTCGAGGATCGGATTGATGATCTTTTGGACCCTGTCGGAGCGGGACATGACGATGCCGATCGGCAGGCCGATGGCGATCGAAAGAACGGTGCAGACGAAGATCATGGAGACCGTGCGCATCGTATCTTCCCACATATCGAAATAGCCGATCAGCAAGAGGGTCACGAGACAGCCGAGTACGATCTTGAGACTGCGGCTCGCCAGCCAGGCGATCAGCATGATCAGCAGGGTGATGATGGGCCAGGGCGTCTGCGTCATAAAGCGCTCGGACGCAATCAGAAAATGCTGCAGAGGCAAAAAGAAGCTTTCGATCTGATCGCCATAGGCACGCGTGAAGGCGCGAAAGCCGTCGTCGATGGCTTTTTTCAGATTCCGAAGCGCATCGTCATCCATGTGAGGAAATTTGTAAAACCATTCCATTCGGTTCCCCTTTTCCTTGAAAGAAGCCGTGTCGGGTCTTTTTGATTTTTTTCGGCAAGTGAGCTGCGGTGCGCTCACGCACACCGCAGACTATCACGGTCAAAGGGCGGCTTCGATCTTCTTGGCCGCATCCGGCGAGACCCACTTCGTCCAGATGTCTTTATTTTCCTTCAGGAAATGCTTGGCGCCGTCTTCGCCGTTTGCCTGGTTGTCTGTCATCCAGGCCATCAGCTTGTTGACGGTCTCGTTGCTCCAGGAGCGCTTCTTCAGGTAGTCCATGACGTCGGGACCGGCCTTTTCGGAGAAGGTCTTGGCGACAAGGGTGACGACATGATCGGTCGGCCAGGCATTCGGCTTCGGATCGGGGCAGTCTGCCACGGTATTGCAGCGCTTCCACTCTGCCGCATCGGCCGGCACGCCTGCCTCCAGCTTCACCATCGCATATTTGCCGAGCAATGCCGTTGGCGCCCAGTAATAGCCGACCCAGCCTTCCTTCCGTTCGTAGGCCTTTGCAATCGAACCATCGAGACCTGCCGCCGAACCCGTATCGACCAGCGTGAAGCCTGCCTTGTCCGCCTTGAAGGCCTTGTAGAGCTGAGAGGTGACGACCGTACCGCCCCAGCCCTGAGGACCATTGAAGATCGCGCCCTTCTTCGGGTCTTCGGGATCTGGAAACAGTTCGGGGTGCTTCAGCATATCCGGTATGGTCTTGATATCCGGATGGGCGTCGGCGAGGTATTTCGGAATCCACCAGCCCTGCACGCCCCCGTCTGGAAGAGAGGTCCCGGCCACGACAAGGCGGCCTTCCTCGGTGCCTTTCTTGACAACATCCGGCAGCAGGTCGATCCAGGCTTCCGGCGCAATGTCCGGCTGACCCTTCTCGGCCATGGACGTGATGGTCGGGACGGTGTCGCCAACGGTAATCTCCGCGTCGCAGCCGTAGCCTTCGTTCAGGATGATCTTGTCGAGGTTCGAAAGGACCTCCGCGCTTTGCCAGTTCATGCTGGCGATGGTGACGCTGCCGCATCCGGCGGCGCTTGCATAGGAAGCTCCACCCAAAAGGCCGAATGTTATGCAGGTCGATGCCAATAGCTTTTTCATTATCGTTCCCTTTGTTTAGCGGCCTATCTTTTTCAAGGGAGCGGGGTGCCGCAAAACCCGCCCGCACGGTTGTCAGGATGTCTCTCCCATGCTCACCGATTTTCTGAACGCCGCGGCCAGGCCATGTCGCACTGCGGCATCGAAGCCGGAGGCGCGCATTTCCTCGATCGCCGCCGCTGTCGTGCCGCGATAGTTAAGGAAAGTGCGGACAATATCGTCCGGACATTCTTCTCGCCGCTCCAGCAGCCGGCCTGTGCCCGTCAGCATCGTAATGATCGCTCGTTGCGCTACGTCGCGCGCAAGCCCGTAATCTATCGCATGATCCATCATTGCCGCCGCAAGCAATGCGGGGAAAGCCGGGCCGGAACCCGTAAGGCCCGTCAGATAGTCGATGTCGTTTTCGCTTGTGATTTCGTCTTGAACTCCACACGCATTGAAGATGGCACGCATGATAGCACGATCGCCGTCGGTAACGCTGCGCGAAGTGATCCACGGCGTATAGGAGCGCGCGACCTCCGCCGCTGCATTGGGGAGTGCCCGAACTGCTCGCTCGGTATTGTGGCGGGAACACAGGTGAGCCAGGCGCACGCCAGCCATAAGCGACAGTATCAGCTTACCATTCGCATTCACCGAAAGCGCTGGCCAGTCCTCAGGCCGCACGGAGAAAATGATAATATCCGATCTGTCTGCTAGTTCCTGGCTGTCCGTTGTCCAGAATGCGCCTGGAAAGCGATCCGTCGTCTTCCGGCGATAGGATAGTGACAGATTTCGAGGTTCGACGATGCCGGCGTTCAGAATTGAGGTAGCGATTGCGCCGCCGAGCCGTCCGGCTCCGCCGACCATGCCGATCCTCAGTCCAGCGCTCATCGTCCGCACCCTCCTAGTCGGCCTTGTATCCGTGCCGCGCGCGAAAACGATCGAGCTCGCGCTGCTGCGGAACCTGGCCCGTGTAGATTGCGATATATTCGGGGATGCGCTTCATTCGGAGCGCGATGTTTTCCTTGGACTGCATCGTGATATAGCCGATCTGGACCAGATAGGTCGTTCTCGCCCGAACGTCGGCCGCGATTTCGGAGTGGCCGAAGCGCATGAACATGCGCGCGAGGGCTTCGATGCGCGTCCGGTCGGCATCCTGAACTTCGCTCAGGATCTCTGCCGATTGGAGCGCCCAGCTTCTGATTGCGAACTCGAATTGGCTGTCGAACAGCTTTTCGTCGAGCCAGCAATCGAAAACATTGAGCATGGCTTCGGCCAATGTCTCCGCATAGGCCTCGGATTGCCTGACGATGCTGCCGGTATTCTTGTCGCGCCAACGCGCCACCAGCCCGGCCAGCAACTCTTCCCGATCTTTGAAGAACCAGTAGAAGCTGGTGCGGGACAGATTGAGCTTCTTGGCCAGCGGAAGGATCTTCACCGAGTCCACGCCGGATTCGAGAAGGGATTCGTAGGCAGCCTCCAGCCATCCCTCCTGTGATCCACGCCAGCCGCCATCGTTCAACGTTTGATCCATATGCCATCTCCTAACAAATTCCGGGGGTTGGCGCAAGAAAAATGTACACATATGTCAGGCGTGTCGACCCTGATGTTTTCTGGCTTGACACATATGTACATTCTGCATAGCGTTGTGGTCTGCATGCTTAATCCGGAGTCCGGCACATGTCGAATGATCCTCTCCTTCAGCCCTTTCAGCTCAAGCACCTGACGCTGAAAAACCGCATCATCGTCACCTCCCACGAGCCGGCCTATCCGGAGGATGGAATGCCGAAGGAACGGTATCGGGCCTATACGGTGGAGAGAGCCAAAGGCGGCGTGGCGCTGACCATGACGGCCGGGTCGGCCGCCGTCTCGCGCGACAGTCCTCCCGTCTTCAACAACCTGCTCGCCTATAAGGACGAGATCGTTCCGTGGATCCGGCAGATGACGGACGCCGTCCACGAGCAGGGCGCGGCAATCATGATCCAGCTCACCCATCTCGGACGCCGGACGCGTTGGGACAAGGGTGACTGGCTGCCGGTGGTCGCGCCATCGCATCACCGCGAAGCAGCGCACCGCGCATTTCCGAAAAAGCTCGAAGATTGGGATATCGAGCGCATCATCAAGGATTTCGCCGACGCCGCCGAGCGCATGAAGGCCGGCGGCATGGATGGCGTGGAACTGGAAGCCTATGGTCATCTGATCGATCAGTTCGCCTCGCCGCTGACCAATGAGCTTGACGGTCCCTATGGCGGCCCGCTTGAGAACCGCATGCGCTTCTGTCTCGACGTGTTCAAGGCGATGCGAAAGCGGGTGGGCGACGATTTCATCCTCGGCGTTCGCTACACCGCTGACGAACGCCTTCCCGGCGGAACCGAGAAGGCCGACGGCATCCAGATTTCGAAAATGCTCAAGGAAAGCGGTCTCATCGACTATCTGAATGTCATCCGCGGGCATATCGATACCGATCCGGGCCTTACCGACGTCATCCCGATCCAGGGGATGGCGAGTGCTCCTCATCTCGATTTTGCCGGCGAAATCCGCGCCGCGACGAATTTCCCCACCTTCCACGCCGCCAAGATCCAGGACGTCGCAACTGCACGCCACGCCATTGCCACTGGAAAGGTCGATATGGTCGGTATGACTCGCGCCCATATGACCGACCCGCATATCGTGCTGAAGATCATGGAAAAGCGCGAAGACGACATTCGCCCATGCGTCGGCGCGAATTACTGTCTCGACAGAATCTACCAGGGCGGTCTGGCGTTCTGCATTCACAATGCCGCCACCGGGCGCGAGGCAACCATGCCGCACATCGTGGAAAAGGCTGCAGCCCGCAGGAAGGTCGTCGTGGTGGGAGCAGGGCCGGCCGGCCTCGAGGCCGCCCGCGTTGCCGCCGAGCGAGGCCATGAGGTCGTGGTCTTCGAGGCCGCCAACGATCCAGGCGGCCAGATCAGGCTGACGGCGCAGAGCGAGCGTCGGCGGGAGATGATCAGCATCATCGACTGGCGCATGAACCAATGCGAAAAGCATGGCGTCACGTTCCATTTCAACAGCTGGGCCGATGCCGAGACGGTCATCGCTCAGGACCCGGACGTCGTCATCGTCGCGACCGGCGGTCTGCCGCATACCAAGGTGCTGACAAAGGGCAACGAGCTGGTCGTTTCCTCCTGGGACATCATCTCCGGCGATGTCAAACCCGGCGCGAACGTGCTGGTCTTTGACGATGCCGGCGACCATGCGGGGCTGCAGGCGGCCGAATTCATCGCCAAAGCCGGCGCGAAAGTCGAGATCATGACGCCTGACCGGTCATTCGCGCCTGAGGTCATGGCGATGAACCTTGTACCCTATATGCGTTCGCTGCAGAAGCTTGACGCCACCTTCACCGTGACGTTCCGGCTGGAGTCGGCCGAAAAGCAGGGCAATCAGATCATCGCCAATGTCGGAAGCGATTATGGTGGGGTTTCCAAGCAGCGCATCGTTGACCAGATCGTGGTGAACCACGGCACCATCCCGCTCGACGAGCTCTATTTCGAACTGAAGCCGCTATCGCGCAATCTCGGAGAGACCTCCTACGATCAGCTCTTGGCGGGTGAGCCGCAATCGGTCACGCGCAATGCCGAGGGCAAATTCCAGCTGTTCAGGATCGGCGACGCCGTCGCGGCCCGCAACACGCATGCCGCGATCTATGACGGCCTTCGGATCGCCAAGGATCTTTGAAACGCGAGGGCCGATCGCACGCTTGGATTCTCGCTGCCCGATGACGAGCGCCGCCTTGCGCGATGCTTACCGATCCACGACCAGATCGCTGAGAGGCTTCGAACAACAGGGCAGGAAAAACCCGGCGTCGATTTCCCGCTGCCGTATGCCGCCATTGTGGTTCATTTCGACCGAGCCTGAGAGTAGTTTGGATTTGCACGTTCCGCAGACGCCGTTTGCGCAGGAGGATGGCAGCCGTACGCCGGATTTCTTGGCAGATGACAGGACCGTCTGCTCGCTCGACACCTCGATCTTGCGCGCCTGTTTCACGAACTCGACCTGGAAGACCGCGTTGCCGGGCATCTCCTCCGCGGCGATCGCCGTCTCGTCGGTCACCGCGGCATCGAAGCTCTCTTCGATATAGTTGGAGGAAGGCACGCCGAGGCTTGACGATATCGAGCGGGCTGCGGCCATGAATGGCGCCGGGCCGCAGCACATGACGATTCTGTCGGCGATATCCGGCACTGCAAGCTTGATGAATTCCGGCGAGATGCGTCCGGTAAGCCCCGCCCATGACGGTTCTGCGCCGACACCTTCCGGCAGGAAATGCAACCTCAGTCCCTTCATCCGCGAGGCCAGCCATGAAAGCTCGTGGCGGAAGATCAGATCAAGGGGCGTGCGGGCCGCGTGGACGAAGACGATATCCGTGGGCTCGCAACGATCGGCCAGATCACGCACGATCGACATGACCGGCGTTATGCCGGATCCGCCCGAAATGAGAAGGAGCTTTCGAGCGGCATCGCGCGGGCGAATGAAATGCCCGAGAGGGCCTTGCGCTTTCAGCGTCATCCCGACGGCAAGATTGTCGTGGAGCCAATTCGATGCCCTGCCGCCCGGGACCCGCTTGACTGTCACCGTGAAGGCGTTGGGTCGATGCGGCGACGACGAAATGCTGTAGCAGCGCGGCTCTATATCGCCGCCGACAGGGATATCGAAAAGAAAGTACTGACCGCTTTCGAAGCCGAAGCGCTTGCCGTCAGGAGAGGCGAAGGTGAAGCTGCGCACATCATGCGTTTCCTGATGGATATCGATGCAGACCAGCGTGTCGTCGTGCTCCTTGTCCCAGTTGCCGGGGTTGCCCGCTTTGCTCTGCATCTGCAGGAGATCAGTAGCCATTGGCGCGCATCCGATCGATGTACCAGGTTGCAAACTTATCGAGATTGGTTTCCGAAAAGCGCGAATAGGGACCCGGCTGGTAAGCGGGATCGAGAGCCCCCGCATGCGAGCGCGCGACGAGGCTCGCATCTTGATCCGTGGTCGCGATCCAGACATCCGTCAACTTGTCGAGATCGTAGTCGACCCCTTCCACGGCATCCTTGTGCACGAGCCATTTGGTCCTGACCAGGGTCTTGCCAGCCGACAAGGGTATGACGATTGCTACCACGGCGTGGTCGCCCATGAAATGGTTCCAGCTATTGTGACCCCACAGATGCGTGTCACCCAGATCCTTTCGCGTCATCTGTCCGAGCAATTTCGAGGATGCTGCCGTAGCGTCATGCGTCTGGGATTCGCCGGCTCCGGAGATGATCAGGCGCTGGGTCCTGAAGTTGGTCGCACAATCGACAAGCTGCTCGACGGCGGCGGACGGATATCCATCGGCCTCCCAGGCCGCGGTACGCTGTTCATAAAGCCGGAAGTGCTCTTCGGCCTGGGCGCGATCATCAGGGCTCAGAGCTTCGGGATCGAAACCGAAATCGAGATCGACGAACGACACGCAGAGTTCGGGATGGTTTGCGGAACAGTGATAGCACTCACGATTGTTTTCCATCGTGAGCTTCCAATTGCCGTTTTCAACGACGTCGGTCTGATAGGCCACTTTCGCATTTCTGATGTCATAGGGCGCCAGTCGTTCCGCCACGGTCTTTTCCAGCAGGGAAATATCCTCCGGCGGATTGTCGGAGAGACAGACGTAGATGAGCCCGCCGATCGATTTGAACGCGACTGGTTTCAGGCTGTGGCATTCTTTGTCGAACTCCTTGCCCATATGCGGCGCATAGCTCAGTTCGCCGGTCAATTCGTAAGTCCAGGTGTGGTAGGGGCAGACGAGCTTCGAGATGATCGTCTTGCCGGCATCGAGGAGACGCGAACCGCGATGGCGACAGACATTGTGCAGAACCCGAATCTCGTTGTCGTCGTCACGCAGGAGGATCAGGCTCGTCTTGCCGATGTCGATGACCGTAGCGTCGCCGGCTTCCGGCACATCGCATTCCAGCCCGACGCAAATCCAGTGCTTATGAAAGAACACATCCATATCCGCGTCGAAGACGTCTTCGCGCGTATAGAGGCCGGCCGGTAGCGAATACCCGTCCGCACGCGCGTCGAGTAATGCCGAAATTGACGAAGGAAGCCTGTTTAGCATGAGTACCTCTTATGCTTTAATCTCGGCAGGGTGCGCTTGTCCCGTTGCGCTTTCAACGGCATTAATTCTCAAGTTCGCATAATGAAAACTCATGAATGGAGATGACGAGTGCGGTTTCGGAGGCGTTTGCCGTCATTGACGGGGCTGCTGATGCTGGAAGCGGTTCTCCGGCATAAAAGTTTCACGGCCGCGGCCGGAGAGCTTGATGTCACCCAGGCGGCAGTCAGCCGGCAGATCGCCTTGCTCGAGGATGAACTTGGTCAGCCGATGTTCCTGCGCAAACACAGGGCAATCGAACCGACGGCCGCCTGCCTCACGCTGGGCTCGTCGCTGGCACAGAGTTTTGCCAATATTGCCGACGCGATCGAGGCGATCAAAGCCTCGTCACAGGACGTGGTCACCATAGGCGCGACGGTTGCTTTCTCATCCTTCTGGCTGCTTCCGCGACTGGCCGATTTTCGCGATCGCAATCCCGGCATACAAATCAGGGTCATTTCGCAGGACACAAAGATCGATCTCGACAGCGGTGAGGTCGATATCCTTATCCGATATGGTTTGCCGCCGTTCAATGACGGAACGGTCATTGCATCTCGCGGCGATGTTATCGTCCCGGTCTGCTCGCCGGAATATTTCAAACGACGCATTGCCGGTCCCTTGTCGGAGAAGGACGATTTCATCGAGACCGATGCGGTCGATCGGTCCTGGCTCTCCTGGACACATTGGCTCGCCAAATCGGGAGCGGCATTTGAAGCAAGACCCTCGCTCCGCTTCAATCACTATACAGAAACGATCTTTGCGGCACGTGCAGGCCAGGGCGTTGCCCTTGGCTGGAGCGCACTCGTCCAGACATTCCTGGACGATGGAACTCTCGTCGCTCTCGACGATTCCAAGCTGATGGACGAGGGGCGCTACAACGTCTTGCTCCCCTTGAAGGCGAGGCGAACGATGGCGGGCGATCAGGCTGCAGCTTGGCTGACGGCCGTGCTGCACGGCTAGCTCGCCGCATGCGTGGTTCCGCTCGCTGAGGTCGCCGCGAATACCGGCGGTCAGTGTCGTCTTCTTAATAAGACGCGCCACCTCGGCTTGTATTGTTGCGGCGTGGCGGAGCGGCGATCGGCCGTCTTTCGTATGTCTTGTGGGTATGGACAAGGCTCCGAAAATCCGACTGCAGGCGTCGGCAACGTACTTGCCTCACGATTATGTCTTGGTCTGCTGGATCAGCTTTCGGCAGGCGCGGATCGTCAATGCCATGACGGTGAGCGTCGTGCCCGCGATGCCGCTGCCGGGAAAAGCGCTGGCGTCGGTGACGACGACGTTCGGAACATCCCAAATCTGATTGTAGGCGTTGAGCACAGAGTTTCCGGGGTCGTTCCCCATGCGCGCGCCGCCGGTCTCATGGATCGCAGCGCCCATGCACATGGTCTTGCGGAACCATTTTCGGAACATGAAGCGGCTGAAGGGATCGGCATCGGGAAAGGCGCCGCGCCCCATTTCCTTGAGGCCGGTGGGGGAGCCGATGAATTCCAGATCTCCGCCGACGCCGCGCACGATGTCGACAAGCACATCCTCCTGCTGGCGCAGCAGCGCGCGCTCCTCCTCGCCCATGACGCAGCGGATATGCGGAACGGGAATTCCCCAGGCATCCCTGCGCCTCGTGTCGAGGGTGATGCGGTTGTCCGCATAGGGCAGCATGCGGCCAAAGCCGAAGAACGCCAGCCGGGCGGGTTGGTTGTCGGGCGTGGGCGCCCGGCCGATGCTGCCTTGATAGTCGAAATCGCCGCGGCCGACGTCACCGGCTCCGAAGCGCGGCATGAAGATGCCACCGGAAGGATTGTAAAATGGATCGGTCGGGGCGGAATCGTCGATGGCCCATCCCTTCGCCTTTGAAAAAGAACCGAAGGCAAGGCAGGGCAGCTGATCCATGAAATAGCGCCCGAGTGCACCGGAGCTGTTGCCAAGTCCCTGCGGGTGGCTGGCGGACGCTGAATTTAGAAGCAGCCGCACGCTTTCGATCGGCGAGGCAGACAGCACGACAAGGCCGGCGCGGACGGCCTCCATCTTGCCCGTGACGCGGTCGATGAACTCGGCACCCGTGGCCCGGCCCCCTTTGTCGTTCGTCATGATGCGGCGAACGACGGCATCGTGGCGGATGGTCAGCCGCCCGGTCGCAAGCGCCTCTCTCAACGGCTTGGGCGTACGCTCGGCATCCGGGGCGATATAGCGCCAGGAGACGACGCGCCGCTGCGGCCAGCGGCTCTCCACTTCGTTCTTGAAGATCTGTTCGGCCGGCGTCAGCTTTGCCGGACGCGCATAGATGCCGTCCGGCAGCGTTTCCACCCCGTCGGGATTGCCGTAAAGCCCGAGGCAGGTTTCTACCTCTTCGTAGTAAGGTACGAGATCGCCATAGCTGACCGGCCAATCCATGCCCTTGCCGGTTCGCGACCTGATCTTGAAATCATCATCCGTCCAGCGCAGCAACACCCGGCCGAAGCTGTGCAGGCGGCCGCCGCCTTGCCGGCCACGAATCCAGAGGAAAGGCGCATCCTTCAGAGTCGTATAGGGATTCTTCCGGTCGTTGACGAAGAAATGGCTGAAGCGCTCGGTAAAGAAGGCCGCACGTGCCTGTATCGGCTGCCCCTTTGCCGTTGCGCGGGCGCGCTCCCAAATGTTGATGCTGCTGGCGGGCTGTTTCTTGCGCAAGGGATCGAAATCCTTTTCGCTCACGGCCGGGCCGGCTTCGAGCAAAAGCACCGAGAGGCCCTGAGCGGTCAATTCCTTGGCGGCAAAGGAGCCGGCAGCGCCCGAACCGATGACCAGCGCATCATAAATAGTCTGAGACATAGATTTTTCCGTATATTTCAGAGACGGACGCCGTCAGCGTCAAAGAGGGAGGCCTTGGCGATATCGAGACCGGGCGAAATTGTTGTGCCGGGCTGAAGCGTCGTGTCGCCCATGATGCGATAAGAAAGGCTTTGCCCGGCCCAATCGAACCAGACCACCGTGTCGGCGCCCATAGGCTCGATCACCGAGACGTTGCCTGTAATGGCCGGCAGAGACTCCGTTCCTCGGTCCGGAACGATATGTTCGGGCCGGATGCCCAGCGTGGCCGGACCCGGCCTGACAGGCGCAAGAAAGGGATAGCCGGCCAGATCGATGGCCAGGCCATTGCTTTCGAAGACCGGCGTCTCGGCCTTGATCGAGATATCACCCTTGATGAAGTTCATCGCCGGCGCGCCGATGAAACCGGCGACAAAGAGATTTGCGGGGCGGTGATAGATCTCCGACGGGCTTGCAAGCTGCTGGATGACGCCGTCCCTCATGATGGCGATGCGGTCGGCCAGCGTCAGCGCCTCGACCTGATCGTGGGTGACGTAGATCATCGTGTTGCCGAGGCTCTGATGCAGCTTCTTGATCTCGACACGCAGCTCGTTGCGGAGCTTGGCGTCGAGATTGGAAAGCGGTTCATCGAACAGGAAGACGTCGACCTCGCGGACGAGCGCCCGGCCGATAGCGACGCGCTGACGCTGGCCACCCGACAATTCCGAGGGGCGGCGATCGAGGAGCCGATCGAGATGCAGGAGCGATGCGGTGCGGGCGATACGCGCCTCGATCTCCGGCTTGGGCAGGCCAGCGACGCGCAGGCCGAAGGAGAGATTCCTGCGCACCGTCATGCGCGGGTAAAGCGCATAGGACTGGAAAACCATGCCGATGCCGCGGTCCTTCGGTTCTTCCCAGGTGACGTTCTTTCCGGAGATCCACATTTCGCCGTCGCGGATATCCTGCAATCCGGCGATCGCATTCAGGAGCGTCGATTTCCCGCAACCCGATGGGCCAAGCAGCACGAGAAACTCGCGCGGAGCGATGTCGATGGAGAGCTTCTCGATGACGGCGTGGTCACCATAAGCGATCTTGAGGTCTTTGACCGTTACGGCAGGCTGCATGGCATTATCCTTTTACGGCGCCGGCTGCGACACCGCGCAGGAACCAGCGGCCGGAGAAGAAATAGATGGCGAGCGGAACGACGGCAGTCAGGATGGTGGCGGCCATGTTCACATTGTAGGTGCGCTCGCCCATGGTGGTGTTGACGATGTTGTTGAGCTGGACGGTCATCGGCAGGTTGTCGCGGCCGGCGAAAACCAGGCCGATCAGGAAGTCGTTCCAGATACCGGTGAACTGGAAGATGGAGGCAACCATCACCATCGGCACCGACATCGGCAGCATGATCTCGAGGAAAATGCGCCAGAAGCCGGCTCCGTCGACGCGGGCTGCCTTGCAGAGTTCTTCGGGAATGGCGACGCAATAGTTGCGGAACAACAGTGTGACCAGCGGCAGGCCGAAGATGACGTGAACGAGGACGACGCCGGCCACGGAATTGTAAAGGCTCAGATCGGCAAGCAGCCGCACCAGCGGATAAAGGAAGATCTGGTAGGGGATTAGGCCGCCGGCCATCAGCAATCCGAACAAAAGGTTCGAGCCTTTCGGCCGCCAGAGCGACAGGGCGTAACCGTTGATCGCCCCGATGGAAACGGAAATGACGACGGCGGGCACGGTAATCTTGACCGAATTCCAGAAGCCGATCCGCACGCCAAGGCACTGCGTGCCCATGCAGGCGCCCGACCAGGCGGTCTTCCAGGCGCTGAAATCAAGGGTGTCGGGCAGCGCGAAGACATGGCCCTGGCGGATTTCGTCCATCGACTTCAGCGAAGTTACGAGCATGGTGTAGAGAGGCAAGAGGAAGAACAGTGCGGACAGGATCAGGAAGGCGTAGAGCCCGATCCGGCCGACACTGAGCCTGGACGGTTTGGCGCCACGGGGATGGGCAAGGGTCGTCATCGGTGTGCTCCCATTCTTCCGGCGCGTATGGCGAGCGCATAGCGGAACGGGGCGACGGCCATGACGACGGAAAGCACCAATACGGTTGCACCGGCGCTCGCAAGCCCGAGGTTTTGGCGTTCGAAGAGATTGTCCATGATGAATTTTGCCGGCACTTCGGTCGAGTAACCGGGACCTCCGCCGGTCTGCGCCACGATCAGATCATAAGTCTTGATCACGCCCATGGAGAGCAGCATTCCCGATGCCGCAAGTGCCGGTCCGAGTTGTGGCAATATGATCGAAAGGTAGATGCGCCAGACCGGTATGCCGTCGATCTGGGCAGCCTTCCACTGTTCTTCGCCGATCCCGCGCATGCCGGCAAGCGCAATGACCATGACGAGCCCGGCGCCTTGCCAGACACCGGCGAAGACCACCGTATAGATCGCCATGTCGCGATTGACGATCCAGTCGAAGACGAAGCCTTGCCAGCCGAGTGCCCGCACGGTTGCCTGAATGCCGAGCGTGGGGTTCAGCATCCATTGCCAGATCAATCCCGTAACCACGAAGGACATGGCGTAGGGATAGAGGAAGATGGTGCGGAACATGCTTTCGAACCGCACCTTGCGGTCGAGGGCTGCTGCCAGAACGAAGCCAAGGGCGAGGCATCCTCCAACATAGAGAACACCGAAGATCAGCACATTCTCCAGCGAAGCGAGCCAGCGCGAGTTTTTAAACAGCCTGGCGTATTGCGCAAAGCCGACATAGTTGGATGACGGGAAGATCGTCGAATCCGTAAACGACAGGCGGACGGACCAGATCATGGTGCCGATATAGACGAGGATCGCGGCGATCCATGTCGGCAAGAGTGCAAAGGTCGCAGCCAGGGAACGTCTGCGCTTGGCTCGCATGGGCAAACTCTTTCAAAGCGATGGAGGGAGCCGATCGGCAATCATGGTGTCGACCGGCTCGAAATAAAGGCGCTATTCGAAGATGGCGAAAAACTTCTCCGCAGCCTCCGCGCTATTCTCCGAGGGGTTGCTCCAGAACTCGTCGACGAAGTCGTTGAGCGCGCCTGCCTGCTGCGGCGAGAGGATCAGGGCCTGATCCGGAACGATCTTGCCCGCGCCCATCAGTTCGAGGCCCTTCTGCGCGCAAATGTCGAGCTTCGATTTGTCGACGTCGGTGCGTATCGGCACCGAGCCCTTCTTCAGCGAAAAGGCGACCTGCACTGCTGGATCCATCGCGACCTCGGCCAGCAGCGCCTGGCCGTTTTGCGATGCCGCATCGGCGATCTTCGGGAAGGAGAAGGAGTCGGCGACATAGACCATGCCGGGGGATTGCGGCACAAGCATGCAGCCATAATCCTTGCCAAGCTCTTTGCCGGCCGCGACGAATTCGCCCTTGGCCCAGTCGCCCATGAACTGCACGCCGGCCTTGCCGGTGATGACCATCGCCGTCGCATCGTTCCAGTTGCGCCCCGCGGCCCCCTCGTCGACATAGGCGCGCAGCTTGCCGAGAATATCGAGCGTCTTCGTCACGCTTTTGACGGATGCGTCGCTTTTGTCCTTGTCGACATAGATCTTGAGGAAGCCGTCCATGCCCGCCTGCGTCAGCAGGATCATGTTGAAGACCTTGGATTCCTGCCAGGACTGGCCGCCCCAGGCAACCGGCTGAATGCCGGCGGCCTTGAGCTTGTCGAGGGCGGCGAAGAATTCGTCCCAGTTTTTGGGCTCGCCGTTCACGCCGGCCTTGGCGAAAGCGTCCTTGGAGTAGAAGACCCAGCTTTCGCCGTGGGCACCGGTGGGCGAGAGATAGACCTGGCCATTATAGGTAATGAGGTCATGGATCGATTTCGGCAGAACCTCCGCCCATTTGCCAGCCTTCGCGATATCGTCGATCGGGCGCAGCAGGCCTTGGCCGACGAAATCGGCATTGGCAAGGCCGATCACCGCCTGCTTTGCTGCCGGCGGATCGCCAGCGACCAGCCGGTTCTGGAAGGCGGCATCGGCCGCGCCGAAACCGGCGATGGACGAGTCCTTCCAGACCCCGCCGCGCTTTTCGAATTCCCGCTTGATGACATCGAGGGCAGCGGCTTCGCTGCCCGATGTCCAGGATGTCATGACTTCCGCCTTTGCCTTGTGTTCGGCATGGGCGGGAGCCGAAGCTGCCGCAAGGGCTGCTCCGACCACAAGCAATTTCATCGTATTCTTCATTGTTCCACCTCTTCAAGAAGGCCCTCTTTGCGGGGCCATTGGTTTTCAGATCATGCAATCAGCGATAGATCGGCAGCAATGCCTGCCGTACCAGCGTCAGGCCGTTGGCGATGTCGCCGACGGGATCGGGCGCGGCGTCCAGCTCCAGAATGGCCCAGCCTTCATAGACACGCTCGCGCAGCAGCCTGATCCAGCCCGGCCAATCGACGCGGCCGAGCCCGAAGCCGCAGAAATAGGGACGATGACGATCATGAATATATTCGTCGATCGGCGTGTCGGCCGGCATCGGTCCAAGCGCGTCCTTCCAATGGGCGATGATGACCCGTTCGTGATGGCGGTCGACGACAGCAAGCGGATCGGACCCGGCGACGATGATATGGGCAGTGTCCGGGCACATGTGGACATAGGCGGGGTCCGTCAGCAGCATCAGGAGATCGACGTCGCGGGAGGCGGCAAAGATCGAATGCGCCTCTGTGTGAACCGCAAGACGCACGCCCTTGGCGTAGAGGATCGCGCCGAGGCGGTTGAGGAAATCGGCGATCTTGCGGGCCTGCTCGAAATCGAAGAACCGAACCGGCTGAGCGCCTGGCGTCTGGCGCAGCGGTGCGCCGATGACCATGATATCGCTGCCGCAGGCCTTGAGAAATGCGGCATATTTCTCCGCTTTGTCAATGATGGCTGCCTGTGCCGACGCTTCGGTGAAATCGCCGGCCGCCTCGAGTTCGGCAAAGAAGCCGCTCGCCAATGTCAGGCCGCGTCTGGAAAGCTCGCTTGCGAAGGCCTCGACCGATCCATAGGTTTTCGTCGCATCCTGCCAATTGAAGGGCGAGAAGGTCAGCTCGACGCCGGTGACGCCCGATGCCTCAACTGCATCGAGGATCTTGTCCCAGAAGGCGCGGGGTTCGCTGCGGGAAAGCGCGATTATGCCGTCGTAGTCCTCGACGCCCCAGAAGCCGGGATGAAAGAAGGTGACGAGATCCACGCCAAAGCGAAGCCGTTCGGTCGAGCTCATGATGCTGTCCGTTCTCGAGGGTAGGGATCATCATCCACGGAGTCCACCCCGAGATGATTAATCCAATAATGATTTCAATATGCTATCGTTTGGCAAACGTTTGCCATAACTTGATAGTAGACAAG
This sequence comes from Rhizobium sp. UFLA01-1127, assembly GCF_059803845.1. Taxonomy (NCBI): domain Bacteria; kingdom Pseudomonadati; phylum Pseudomonadota; class Alphaproteobacteria; order Hyphomicrobiales; family Rhizobiaceae; genus Rhizobium; species Rhizobium sp. UFLA01-1127. The sequence goes on from NZ_JAUQTZ010000019.1 coordinate 39,994, forward strand.
TCGTTTCCATATGCAAGCGATTTTTGGCAAACGTTTGCTATGCAGAAGGGATTGCCGTAGCATCCGACGCGGCAGGGATCGGGAAGGAAACAAAAAAGTGAAAGATAACAAGAACGTACCCACGGAGGACTATTCCGGCCCTCTGATGGCGGATGTCGCAAGGCTGGCGGGAGTGGCGATCTCCACCGTCAGCCGTGCCCTTGCCAATCCCGGGCGCGTCAACGAGAAGACACGCGCCAAGATCGACGCGGCCGCCAAGCAACTGGGCTACACGCCCAATGCCATGGCGCGGGGCCTCAGGGTCGGCAAGTCCACTACGGTCATGATCATTCTGCCGGGCTCGCTCTATTACGGCGTCTCTCAGGTCATTCCCCAGGTCCTGCAGAGCATCAACAAGGCCCTGCTGCAGAATGGCTACAATCTGATGATCGCCAATCTCGGCCGCGACGCGGAATCCGAGCGTCATATTCTCGATCTGGCGTTCGGCGGCACCATTCGCGGCGCCATCATCCTTTCCTCGAAGCTGCCCGAAGTCGATGGCCGATCTCTTGCCAATGCCGGCTTGCCGATCGTTTCCATGCTGCTCGACATGAGCGACGCCGGCGTGCCGAGCGTCGTGACCAACGATCGCGAGGCGGTGCGGGACGCGACGGCCGAGATGATCAAGATGGGGCACAGGCGCTTTTTCTATATTGCCGGTCCGCAGGATAATTATCACGATGTCGAGCGATATGCCGGTGCGCTGGAAGCGCTACACAACGCCGGACTTTCGCTAGATGCGCTGTCGCGATCCGGCGGTAATCTCGACTATCAGAAGGGTTTCGAGATCGGCATTCAGGCTGCCGAAGATTTCGCGCGCCTCAAGGATCGGCCGACGGCCGTGATCGCCACCAGCGATGACATGGCGATCTCCTTCATAAGCCGCATGCAGAAAGCGGGGCTGCGCATTCCCGAGGATCTGTCGGTGGTTTCCTTCGATGGCGCACCGGTTTGCGAATTCTGCTTCCCGCCGCTCTCGACCATCGAGCAGCCATTCGAGGAGATGGGACAGGTGGCCGTGGCGCGTCTGCTCGATGCGATCGGACATGCGAAAAAGGGGCGGGATATGCGTGCTGTCATCCGCAGCAGGCTTATTCTGCGCGAGAGCATCGCTTCGCCGAAGCCCTTTGGTTCATAGCCTGATGCGATCGGATGGTGGCGTTGGCCGCCTGCACCTGAAGGAAGCGCGGGCGGCAATCTTTATCTGGCTCAGCTGGCCGATCCGGCAGGGATGGGTGGTGTGGAGTGAACGGATTACATACGGGCGCAGCTGAGAAGGCAATGTAAATCGATTTGCAAAAGCATTTGCAAATCGATTTACTATGTCATAGCGTGACCCTATGACCACGATCGCCAAAGTTGCCAAGCGTGCCGGAGTTTCACCGACCACAGTGTCGCATGTCCTCAATCATGCCGACCGCGTCTCGGCGGATATGCGCAGGCGCGTCGAGGAAGCGATCGCCGAGCTGGGTTATGTGCCGAACCCGTTCGCACAGAGTCTCAGGACCGGCCGCACCAATCTCGTTGCCATGCTGATCCCGGATATCCGCAACCCCTTCTACCCGGAGATGGTACAGGCGGCGCAATCCGACCTCGAAGCGATCGGGATCGATCTCCTGGTTTTCAATACCGATGTACCGGGCGGCCATTCCCAGGAGCACGGTACGCACTACCTCCGCCAGATCCGCAGCCGTCGGATCGACGGCCTCATCGTCGGAGATTTCGCACTGCATGGCATGCACGATGCCTTGCTCGAAATCGATCTGCCGACCGCATTCATCGGCGACCTGCCGAACCAGGCGGTCGACAGCGTCAAGATCGATGATTTCGGTGGCGGCCGTCAGATGGGAGCTTATCTGGCCCAGAAAGGTCACCGCCGGATCGCCCATCTGACCGGACCGTCCTTTTTTGCCGAAGCCATGGCGCGCGCCGCCGGTTTCGAGCAGGGCCTGCGCGACAACGGCGTCGAGCCGATCGCCGAATTGCGACGTGAGGGAAGCTATCTCGGCCCGTCAGGGGAAGAGGCCGTCGATTGGCTTCTGGCGAATTATCGGAACGATCTGCCGTCCGTAATCTTCTTCGGAAACTACCTGATGGCGGCAGGCGCGCTTGCCGCCTTCTTCGATCGCGGCATCAGCGTGCCTGATGATATCGGCATTGCCGTCTTCGGCGATCAGCCGCAGCTCGAATATGTCAGGCCGCGGATCACAAGGGTCGGCAACACGCCGTCGCTGCTTGCCCATCGCGCAACCGAGATGCTGCTGGAGAGGCTTTCGGGAGCTTATGCAGGACCCGCGCGTTCGGACGTGATCCCCTGCAATCTGCACGTCTTCGATACCGCATGAAGTGAGGCTCCGTCACCCGGGAGGAGTGTGGTGGCGGCAATATTGAAAAATGGGAGGAAGTCATGACTGGTAAGGATAAATTCGTCACCGCCGCAACCCGTCGCAGCCTGCTCAAGGGCGGAGCGGTCCTCGCCGCCGGTGCCGCGGTCGGATTGAGCGGATTTCCCTATATATCGCGCATGGCCGTGCGGGCGCAGAGCGCGCCGCTGAAGTTCTGGCAGTTCTACGCGCCGGGCGGCCCGGTCCAGAGCCAGATCGACTGGTTCGAAAAGGCGGTCGCGGCCTGGAACGATAGCCATCCGCAGAAGATCGAGCTCGAATATGTGCCGAACGCGGAATACATCAACGGGCCGAAGCTTGCGACCGCATTCGCCTCCGGCGAGGGGCCGGATATCTTTCTCATCTCGCCAGGTGATTTCCTGCGCTATTACAATGGCGGTGTCCTGCAGGACCTGACGCCTCATATCGACGCCAAGGAGGATTTCCCCGAGAGCGTGATCGCCAACCGCATGGTTGACGGCAAGATCTACGGCATTCCGATGGAAGTCGAGCCTATGGCCATGTACTATTCGGTCAAGGCTTTCGAAGAGGCGAAGCTGAACGAGAACGATGTCCCCAAGACCTGGGACGACCTGCTCGAGCTCGCCAAGAAGCTGACGACGCCGAAGCGCTTTGGCGTCTTGTTCGAGACCCAGCCGGGCTATTACCAGAATTTCACCTGGTATCCTTTCCTCTGGCAGGGCGGCGGCGAATTCCAGGGCAAGGACGGCAAGAGCGCCTTCGATTCACCCGCCACGGTTCAGGCGCTGAAGTTCTGGCAGGATGCCATCAATTCAGGCGCTGCCCCGCGCCAGGTCATGGGCAGCGGGGCGAACGACACGGTCGCCAACCTTGCTTCGGGCTATTGCGCCATCCAGAACGTCGGCATCTGGGGCATCTCGCAATTGCAGAGCAATGCCAAGGATTTCAAATATGGCGTCTTCCGCCTGCCGACACCGCCAAACGGCAAATACGTGACCGTCGGCGGCGGCTGGGCCTTCGTCGCCAATGCCAAGGGCAAGAACCCGGATGCGGCGGCGCAATTCTGCGCCTGGGCGCTGGCATCCAAGGACAAAGGCTCCGTACAGCGCGTCGCCGATTGGTGCACCAAGGGCAAGTCGGACATGCCGCCGCGCGAAAGCGCCCTTGCCGCCGGCGGCGATGCCTTCAAGACCGGAATGATCGGCAAGTTCGCCTCCGATGTCTATCCCGGCACCCGCGCCGAACCGCGCCTGCCTCCGGAAGTTTATAAGATCATCTCGGACGCGATCCAGCAGACCCAGCTCGGCGGCGCCGATCCACAAGCGACGGCAACATCCGCCTCGCAGCAGCTCGATGCGTTTCTCGGCTCTTACAGCGGCGCACCCATTCTCTAGGAAGAACCGTCGGCCGCTTCGGTACTAGCCGGAACTGTCGGCTCTCTTTTTGGGACGAGATCATGACGACAAGTGCAGATGCGACGACACTCCATGCGGATGGCAGACGGAAAGGCCTTTCGGCTCGGCATCGAGAATGGATCGCAGGCTACCTCTTCGTGCTGCCCGATGCGCTCGGCCTCTTCCTCTTTCTCGGCGTGCCGATGTTTCTGTCGCTCGTGCTGAGCGTCTACGAAGTCGACGGCTTCGGCGGTTACAATTTCGTCGGAGCCAGGAACTATATCCGCATGTGGCATGATCCCCTGTTCTGGAAAGGGGCGAGGGTAACCGCACTTTATGCCGTCATGCTCGTGCCGTCGCTCTATGTCACGGGCCTGGGGGTGGCGCTTCTCGTGCAGCAGACCAATCGCTTCAACGCGGTCATCCGCTCGATGTTCTTTGCACCCAACATGGTGAGCCTCGTTGTCGTCGCCCTCGTCTGGCAGTTCACGGTGATCGACAAGATCGGTGTCGTCGGCCAGACGATGGCCGGCCTCGGCCTTCCTACGATCTCCTTCCTTGGCGATCCGAACTTCGCGCTGATCACCGTGGTTCTCGTCAGCCTCTGGTTCCTGATGGGCTTCTATATGCTGATCTTCCTCGGTGGCCTGCAGGATATACCGAAAGAATATTACGAGGCAGCGATGATCGATGGTGCCGGTCCGGTCAAGCGTTTCCGCTATATCACGCTGCCGCTGCTGAAACCCACCAGCTTCTTCGTTTTCATGGTTTCAATGGTGGCAGCCGTTGCCGGCGCCCAGGCCTTCGACATCATCTATGTTATGACCAAGGGTGGGCCGGCCAATTCGACGGCGGTGCTGATCGTCTACATCTATCAGCAGGCCTTCTCCTTCGGCGCCTTCGGCTATGCAGCCGCAATGTCGTCGATCCTGGTCGTCGCGCTCATGATTGTCACGGCGGTCTTCTTCGTCGTGACACGCGGAGGACGTTTCGACCATGCGGAATGATGCTTCCAATGCCCATTTTTCGCGATCGCAGGTCACGCTGGTGCGCTGCCTGTGGATGTTGATCTCAGCCATACTGGCGTTGATGACGCTGTTTCCGCTGCTCTGGATGCTGTCGATAGCCTTCAAGCCGGCAGCCGAATCCTTCTCATCGAACCTTATTCCGGAATCGCCGACGCTCGACAATTTCATCTATGTGCTGACCGGCGTGCCCTTCATCCGCTACATGCTGAACAGCTTCTTCGTCTCAGCAACGGTGACGATGGTCGCGCTGTTCTTCCACACCATGGCGGGCTATGCGCTCGCGCGCCTGCGCTTCCCCGGGCGCGAGGTCATCTTCCTGGCCATTTTCTCGACCTTCCTCGTCTCGCTGCCTGTCGTCATTGTGCCGTTGTTCATCATTGTCAAGGCGATGGGCATGATCAATTCCTATGCGGGCCTGATCGTTCCTGCAATCTTCAATGCCTTCGGTATCTTCCTGCTGCGGCAATATTATCTCTCCCTGCCGCGTGAGATCGAGGAGGCAGCGGTGATCGACGGCGCGGGTTACTGGCGCATCTATTGGAGCATCATCTTACCCTTGAGCCGGCCGATCATGTCGGCGCTTGCCATCCTGTTCTTCCTCGCCAACTGGAACTCCTTCCTGTGGCCGCTCACCATCACCTCCAATCCCAATCTCTGGATGGTGCAGGTCGGCATCGCCAACTTCAAAAGCCAGTATTCGGCGTCCTGGAACTACATGATGGCGGCCTCTACCATCGTCGCCATTCCCACTCTCATCCTCTTCGTGATTTTCCAGCGGCAGATCATGGATTCGCTGAAGACCAGCGGCCTGAAATAGCCGGTTTCATTCAAGACAGGAGACATTCATGAGCAATCTCGGCCTTTCACCCCTGCGCGGGCTTGCGAAACTGCGCGAAGCAAAGACGCGCCGCTTTTCGAGCTACGACCGCACCGGTGGCAACGACGATCGCTTCCATATCGAACCGGGAAAGACGGAGGTCATTGCCGAACATTCGGGAGCCGGCATCGTCACCCATATATGGGCGACGCTTGCCTGTGAGAGCGAGAATTTCCTGCGCAAGATCGTGCTGCGCGCCTATTGGGATGGCGAGGCGCAACCGAGCATCGAAGCGCCGATCGGCGATTTCTTCGGCATGGGCCATGGCCGCACCGCAAACTATGCCAGCCTGCCGATGCAGGCGAGCCCGGAGGACGGCAAGGCGTTCAACTGCTATTTCCCGATGCCCTTCGGTTCGCACATGAGGCTGACGATCACGAACGAGGCCGAGCACGACCTGCTCTTCTACTATTATGTCGATCTCGAACTGCATCAAGAGCTCGAAGAGGGCATGGGGCGCCTCCACGCGCAGTATCGCCAGTCGCAGCCCCAGGGCATGAGCGACGCAGGCCTAACCAACGAGGAATATCTCTTCGGCGGTGAGAATGTCGACGGCAGGGAAAACTATACCATCCTGGAGGCGGTAGGGCACGGCCACTATGTCGGCGTCCTCTACAGCGTCTATTCGCGCCGCCGCTCCGATGTCTGGGACTGGTACGGCGAGGGCGATGACATGATCTTCATCGACGGCGAGCAGGGACTTTCGGTGCCGGACACGGTGCGCAAGCCCGACCCGCGCATCGGGCCGAAGGCAGAGCTGATCGAGCCCCGGCCCGAATCTACGCCCGGCGTCAACGATGCCTGGCCGCCGACGCTGCACGGCACGGGAACGGAAGATTATTTCAACACGGCCTGGTGCCCGACCCAGGAATATAGCGCTCCTTATCACGGCATCGTCGCCGCGGGAGGTCCGAACTGGACCGAGCCCGTCACGCTCTACCGCTGGCACATCGAGGACCCGGCGATCTTTCAGAAGCACATCCGGGTGACGATCGAGCACGGTCACGCCAACCGCCGTTCCGACGACATTTCCTCGGTTGCCTTCTGGTATCAGGCCGAACCGCACAAGCCGTTCGGCGCTTTTCCCAGCGTTACCGAACGTGTGCCAACTTTTCGCCGGCCGTTCAAGGAAATGGAAATTGCAATCAAGAAGGCGAGAGGATGAAGGCGAAGGTCTCTTTGCTGCATCTCGAAGATAGCGATATGAAGTTTATGACAATTCCCATTCTGAACCTTGATTTTGCGCAGATACGCCCCTGAAAAGGGTCACAAGTGACCTTTTTGAGGCTTGCCATGACAACGATCAGTTTAAAGGATGCCAAAGCGTCGTTTTCCCATGTCGTCGATCAGGCCGCGGCCGGCGAGTTCGTGACCATTACGCGCCACGGGCGCGCTGCGGCCGTTGTTGTCAGTGTGAAGGCGGCCGAGGAGGCAAAAAAAACGATCCGTAAGGGCCGTCCAAGCCTGGTTCTATATCTGAAGACCTTTCCGGTTGATCCCGATCTTGCCGACGAGGTTTTCTCCAGGAACCCCGCTCCCTCTCGTGAGGTCGATTTGTGAGTTTTCTTCTCGACACCAACGCGGTCTCCATGTTCGCCCCGTCCAAAGCGAGTGCGTCGAACACTTTTGCCGAATGGGTGGATGAACAGGACCGGCAGGACGCAATCTACCTTTCGGCGCAGACGATCCATGAGATCGAGAAAGGTGTCCGGTTGTTGGAAGCAAGAGGTGCGAAGGCAAAGGCCGCCGGGATTCATACCTGGCTGCGAGGATTGATTGCCGGATACGGTGATCATATCTTGCCGGTCGATAAGGACGTTGCTCTTGAATCGGGCAGGCTGGAGGCCAAAGCCGTCGGCGCGGGACACAACCCTGGCGCGGCAGACGCTATCATCGCGGGAACGGCAAGCATACATAAGCTCACCATAATTTCCGCCAATCTCAAACACTTTCAGCCGTTCGGCGTAACCGTCAAGTCACCGGATCAGGTGGGGCGCTGACGCCGTCTCGACAGAATGTTTCGCGCCTTTGCCGCCGCGGCAATGATCAGATGGCGGTAAAGCCGTTGTCGACGAAGAGATGGATGCCGTTGACGAAGTTGGACTCGTCCGAGGCCAGATAAAGGGCGGCACGGGCCACATCCTCGGGCTCGCCGATCCGGCCCTGCTGCGCGGCGATGGCCGCATCCGAGACGTCGACGCCAAGGGCTTGCAGCTCGGCCACTTCGCGCAGTCCATGCGGCGTGCGGATGAAGCCGGGGCAGACGGCATTGCAGCGGATATTGCGATCGCGGAACTCGATGGCGATCGCGCGGGCAAACATGTGCACCGCCCCCTTCGTCGTGTCGTAGAGCACTTCCATCGGCGTTGCGGCAACCGCCGAGATCGATGAGGTGCAGACGATGGAGCCGCCGCCGGCGGCGATCATGCCCGGCAGTACGGCCTTGGTCATCAGGAACATCGAGCGGACGTTGACGCCGTGGAGCCATTCCCATTCCTCGAGCGTCGTTTCGAGAAACGGCTTGATGACGATGGTGCCGGCATGATTGAAGAGTACGGTCACCGCCCCGAAGCGGTCTTCGATGCTTTTGACCGCCGAATTGACGGCCGCCTCGTTCGAAACATCGGCAACCCAATGGTCGGCAATGCCGCCGGCGTCGCGGATCTCACGCACGGTCTCAGCCGCCGCATCGCCGTTTCTGTCGACGATCGCAACCTTTGCCCCTTCAGCTGCAAACAGGCGTGAGGCCGCTCCACCCATGCCGGTGGCGCCGCCTGAAATGATGGCAATCTTGCCCTTGAGCCTGTCCGTCATGCATTCCCTCATCTGCCGCGCGCCCAAGATCGACGCGAATGCGGTCTTTCGACACGGTTGTTCAAAGCCTCCGACCCCGCCGAGGCTATTGCGGAAGATGCGCTTGGTTCTTCTGCGAGGCAAGAACAATCAAGGAGACGGATTCCGGATTTCCCCTCATCGCAGGTAGTGAATATGCGGGCGGCAGTGGTGGGTAGAGGTCCCGGCCCTGCCTCGACGGAAAAGACGTGTCTCAGCAGATTTTCGGTCAGCACGTCTTGCCGTGTGCCGGAGGCGACGATTCTGTCCTGCTGCAGGACGATCACAAGTTTTAAGATTGGAGGTGCTCCAAGCACCCTCGCTGACCTTCGGACGGCACGACGTCGTTTTGCGATCAGAGCAGAAGCCGCGCAGTCTCGCCCTGCCGTGTCAGGCATTCTACTGCTTGCTTATCGAACGATACAAACGTTTCTCCTGCCTAGGTGCTGCAGCAAATCCCGCTTTAGCGTGACTTGCCCTTGTTTTGGCAGTGACGTCATACGAAATTCCTCTTCTGAGGACATTCTAAATAGTAATTGAAAAGATCATTACCATCAAGCCAAGTCGATATGGTCGTGTGCGCCGATCTTAAGGCACAAGCGGTTTTCGAAAGCCATATCGTTCCGACAAAGGTCTTCACTCTTCTGTAAGACTATCTTCGAGCACCATAGATCGCCCGAGCGATGTCCTGCGGATAGGCTCCCAGGCAGCCTTCGACTGCCGTGTTGGACATGACAGCGGCGGAAATGCCTTCAATCGGATCGATAAACCAATTGTGTCCATAAACTCCGCCCCACGTTACCGATCCCTTTGACATCGGAACCTCAGCCAAAACAGGATTCTGGATCACCGCGCCCAAAAAGGAAAATCCTTGTCCCGGCTCGCCTGGACGAGGGATGTCGCCTATCTGGTTGAGAAGCGCCGCCTTCGCGGTCTCACCCTTCAAAATCGGTGCGCCGCCCTGACGAATGGCTTCGAGAAAGGCAATCAAGTCCGGCGCCGTGCCTACCATGCCGGCTCCACCGGACTGGAAAGCCTTCGCGTTGAACAGCCGGGTCGGCGCAAAGGTCAGCAAGTTCCCGTCACTATCCGGAACCAGATGACGATCATCCATCCGGACGGCGATCGGATCGCCATCAGCGTAAGGCGTAGCAAGCCGCTCCGGATCACTGACCGAGAAACCGGTGTCGCTCATCCCGAGCGGATCCGTCACATGACGACGCACAGCTTCATCCAGGCTGCAAGCTTCGATCTTGGCGATGACTGCTCCAAGAACATCGATGGCGATCGAGTAGGACCAAAGCGTGCCCGGTGCAGCCAGGAGCGGAAAGGTCGCTAGTCGGCTGAAGTTCTCTTCGAAATCCATGTCTGTGTCGGAAAGGCCGGCATTGTATAACCGTTCCGATGGCGTTGTTTTCGAATCTGCACCGTAACTGAGACCTGCCGTATGTGTCAGCAGATGGCGGATCGTGATATCGGCTATCTCTCCATTTTGCTGACTGGGCCGGAAATAGGGAAGGTAATCACGTACGAGGTCGCCAAGCGCGAGCCTGCCCTTATCGACAAGAGCCAGAGCGGTGGCTGCCACAAGCGGCTTAGTCACGGAAGCGAGACGGAATATGGTCCGCGTTTCAGTCGGCTTTCCCATTTCGCGATCGGCATAACCGGCAGCGCGGCTATAGACGGTCTCTCCGTCCTTGACGACGACCACGACAGTCCCGACGATCTTTTCGGCCATGATCGCCCTTTCGATAACCGCATCGATCCGCGTCTTCATCAAAAGCATCCTCCCGGACGTCCGAACAAGCAGGCACAGAACTATCTATGCCATTTGTGTTCGGCAAGGCCTGAGGGAAGGCGTCGAGTAGAAAGGTTGGCGATTATCGATGCAGTGGTTCAAGCGAGCAAACGCGCCGCCCACTGGAACAGGAAAAGATGGCACCGCAGATGGTATTTAGAGTATGGTGGGACGAGCAGCTACATGACTGGACGGGGAGAGCTTCATCATTGCAAACCGGCTCCAGGCAAGGCGATATCATGACGACTTGTTCGCTGTGCTTGACCATATTGCCGCCAACCCGCGAATGACACGTGAGCGAAAAGAGATTTCACCACCAGTTAGAATTCATCCGTTCAAAGCCCATCTTATTGTCTACCGGATCGAGGAAAACGGAGCAATTTTCGTGATCCGAATACGCCATGGACGTGAAGACTGGGCAGGCGATCCTGTCTAGATGTAAGGGGTGGAGGCGCGGCAGTAGCGTTGCCACATTATCTGACGTTCCTTGGACCTCTTCTGGCGGAAAGCAGATGCGATCTGCCTAATCGGCTGGAGATGGCACGCGCAAAAGAAGGCTGGAAAAACTTCGGCGAAACCAACCGACACCAGGTGTCAGAGGAAGCATGAATCATCGCGCCAGCGAGGCGGATCTGCAATCATCCGGCTTTAGGATTTCGATGCATGCGCCGGTTTGCTCTTTCGTTTCGTCGACGCCATGTCTCGGAGCTCCTTTTCGGTCATCGAATTGACCATGCTCTTGGACGCACCTTTCAATTCGCTTTTCTCCTTCTCGCCCCGTTTGGCGGCAAGGGCGGCACCAGCAGCCATTTGCTGCGACTTCGATTTTGCAGGCATATCTGTTCTCCAGAATATCGGCGATATCTAAGCGGAACGACCGGCGCCGCTGGATGTTCCGAACGATTGTCAAAAGCCCCAACGCACCTTGCATTGAAGCCAAATGCAAGAGATCCCCTCAATGTCAGGCATTCCTTACGAACCGGGTCCTTAATCCGAAGAATAAAGTGCGCGTCTGATAACCTTGGCTCTGCCGTCGACGCGCACCTGTGGCGTGCCAACGAGATCGCCGGTACGCGGCTTCGGCTGCCTTCCTTGCCGCTGGTTCGCTCAGTTTTCGATTTACCAAAGCAGCGCCCGCCTCGCGCGGCCGCCATGGCATAGTGGCTGGATTCCAGCGGAACATTCGCTTCTCAGCCATGTTCGGGCATGTGACTTGTCTCCCTGTCGAGGGCGCGCAAGCTCAAATTTCATAAGCCACAGGAGGGCCGGATGGTCGGCAAAAAGGCCTATGAACAGCAATTGCGCATCATCGAAAGAACTGGTTTGATACCTTCCGCATTGTTGCGGACGTGATCGGCTCCCTTATCGTGAAAGGGATGATCATTCGCCGGGTACTGACGGAAAATCTTGTCGACCGCTTCGATCTCGGAAGTCGGGCTGTGCGGTTCATACAGCGCCTGTTGGAACAGTGCACTGCCCTGCGCCGGGCATGCCATTGGCGCAGGCACGGGGACGTCCGGTGGCGGGTTCATACCGCAAGAAGAGAGTTTGGTCAGAAATTCTGACCTGTTCCAAACGTATATGCAGCAGCTTTATTCCCGGCCGAAACCCTGCGAGCTTATGGCAAGCACCATCGGAAATCGCGGCAGCCCTCAGTCCTGCTCGCGCGTACCTGGGGCGGCTTCACGCTCATCGGCATCATCAAGATCGCTTTCAACAACAAACGTGTCGCGGCGCTGGCGCGACGCCTCCTTCATTGTCTTCGTTTTAGGAACGTCGTCGGGTGCGATCTCGTCGGCATGTTCCGTTTGGGAATCGATCTCGCCTTTGATCTGACCGATGGCTTGCGCACCGATGTCGAGAGGTCTCTTTTTGCGGGCTTTCCGCGGAGTGTCACCTTTTCGTGGGGCAGCATTCATGTTGTTTCATCCTCTGATATCCGTCAGACCGTCATCCGAATTACCGCTATGGACCGCCAGCTTCCGTCAATACCGGTGCCAGGCTATCTCGCTGGCCGGCACCGGCGAGATCAAGCGTCTTTGCGGCCACAGAACAGTCTCGCGGGCGCGATGTTCCTGAACGAACGGATCAGCGGATGGATATTCAAAAAAACTGGCGCCATCCGGAACCTGCGAGGCTTTCATCCCGTTACCCCGTGGAAATCGGGGGAAACCTCATGCATAGCCTTTCGGGCGAACGGGAACGTCCTAACCTCTCCCGGGCCATCGGCACGCTTCTGCAAAAATGATTTCGGCCAAGCCCGTTATGATGGTCCCCAGCCGCCGCGAGGCGACCGGCCTCATCGCTATATTTCCGGCTTGCGGTCCTGCCGTGCCAAGCCCGGCAGTTCCGGAGGCGGTTGGGGCGACCGCGACGTGGGCAGAGGCGAAGAAGCATATTTTGGCCGAAACAAATGTCGTACGGACCTATCAAACGGCATAGTCCGATTGCGAGCCCAACATGCGTCCTACGGCTGAAATGAGGCAACTCACCGCAACGATCTTGAAAGGAACTGTGATGACCCGTGCAAGCAAGAAACATATTGGTCAAGGCGCTCAGGGAAAAGGTGATCCGTCGGGCGCGCGATCGATGCTCGACGACGATCGACTCGAGGAAAATGCGGTTCTGTCGAACAGAGATAAGGCCCAGCATTCGAAGCAACGAGGGCTGGACTCTAAAAATGTCCAAACGGAACAATACCATGATCATGCCGCTAATCGTCGCGTCGACAAGCAATGAGCTGTTGCCGGCCAGCATGCCGGAATGGCGGCTCGGGACTCGATGAAAGATCCCTGAGGCCAGCCAATTAAAAGGCAGATCATGTCGAACCCTATGGAAAGCAGAATTCGTCTTCGCGCCTACCGAATTTGGGAGGAAGAGGGCAGACCCGAGGGCTGCGATGTCGAGCACTGGCGTCGCGCGGAACGCGAGATCACGTCGCAGGAGCGAACTGCGCCCGTTGAATCCTCTGCTGGAGCCTCTGTGGCTGCGCCGTCCGACACGGAGGAAACGGAAGGTGCGACGCATGCCATGCGGGTCCCTGTTGCGCCGCCATCTCTCAAGAGGACCGGCAGAACCAGGAAATCTTGACACGCATTTCGCAAACAGCCGCCGATTTGGATCCGCCTGCATCCGCATCTGGCCGAAATACTTCGTACAGCTTCACATCCATAGGACGGTGCCAATATCGCGCGTGGCATCTCAAAGGCGCGTAATAAGCTCAATGGCTGAACTATCGCGCACTCGGGAATGTGCCCGGAACATTTTGATGGCGACAGTGTTCGGCGGCCGAAGGGAACACCCCACGATGCCGTTTCGAATAATTTTCCACTATCTGAGAATCGCCGCTACGGCCTCCGCCCTGCTGCTAAGCGCGGCGGCGATGAGCCATGCGTGGCCCGCCGAGATGAGCCGCGACTGTATGATAGAGCGGGGTGGCATGCATGAGGCTCAGGCAAAGGACAAGACCCAGCCTTGTTGTTGTTTCACGGCACACTGCTGCGCGCTGGTTCCCGACCTCGTTGCCGGCGAGGATCACGTCAGAGAAGCGGACAATCCCGTGGCCCGATCGATCCAGCCGAATCCGCTTATCCTGGTCAGGGCGTTAGACCCGCCCCCTCGGTCGTCGTTCGGTTGACAGAGATCGAACCCAACCAGAAGGAGGTCGACATGAATATCGTCGACAAGACCGCAATCGCAGCAAGCGTCGCCATGGCAGCCTTCGCGCTGCAACCCGCCAGCGCAGCAGCGCAGATGGCGTATCCGCAGAAGTGCAAGTCTGAAAGCCTTCAGATGTCGGCCGGCATGCCGATGCCTGGCAACATGACCGATTACCAGAAGGCGGCCATGGACGGCATGAAGGATATGAATTCCAACATGATGCAGGGAATGATGAAGAAGGACGCCGATGTGTCCTTTATCTGCGGCATGATCGCTCATCATATGGGTGCGATCAGCATGTCGCAGGTCGAACTCAAGTACGGCCACAATAGATGGGCACGGCAAAAGGCCGGCAAGATCATCGACGAGCAGACCAAGGAAATCAAGGAGATGACCGGGTGGCTCGACCGCGAAATCAAGTAAGGAGGATTCCCAATGAACCAGGTTTCCGAAGACATGAAGAGCTGCATCGAAGACTGTCTCGCCTGCTATGGCGAATGCCTGTCCACCGCACTGGGCCATTGCCTCGAGGCCGGCGGAGAGCACGTTCAGCCGCCCCACTTTAAGCTGATGATGGCCTGCAGCGAGATATGCCGCACGGCCGCGCATTTCATGTTGATAGGCTCCGAGCATCATCGCCACGTCTGCCGTGAATGCGCGGAGATTTGTGCTCAATGCGCTGACGACTGTGAACGCATCGGCGACATGCGGGATTGCGTGGTCGCCTGCCGCCGCTGTGCGGACAGATGTCGGAGCATGGCGGCCTAGAATAAAGGGCGCTAATCCGGCCTACCGACACACATAGGGATGGAAAGAGGGGAGCGCTCTGCCTGATTGGCGTGAGGCAGAGCTGAGAGGCTTTGCAAACCTCATGCGAAACTTCGGTTGGGGGCGCCAGTCCCGCACGCTTCAGCCCTACAGCGGATAGCTGAAGTTGGCCTGAAGGAACCAAACTCATCCAAGCAATACTTACGGCCGCACTAAGTAAACGTCAGCCATGCAACGGCTTCCACCAGGTGGGCGCAGGAAAGGTATGAAGGTGGTCTCCGACGAAACAGCCGACTTGCTGATGGCTCTGGAGCGATGAGGACAAGCACCAGATCGTCGCCGGAGCTATGGCGGCGAGATGTCTGTGAGTGCTGTTCTTCGACGGCATGGTTTATCGCCCGGTCGGTTGTTCACCTGGCGGCGGCAGTTGCGAACGCAGCCAGAGCAGGCCTCATCGGCAATGTTTGTGCCAGCAGTAATCGATACTCCAGCGGAAAGGCCTCGACGCGGCGCAAGACGATCGCGAGGAGCACTCCGCATCCTTTTGCCGTTGAGCTGGAAATTGCCGGTGCCGTAATCCGCGCCGTGCCTTTCGGGAGCCGTTTGGCTTCCGAGAGGCTATGTCGTAGCGGCACATCGGGGCTGGAGGTTGCGCCCCCAAAAGCCATTCATGGCTACCATGTCGGCTCCAGCCACAGTTAGCCCTGCGGGCTGGATGCGTTTATATGGCCGCAGCTCTTTTCATTCAACAGAGCGCTATAGGCTGCAATCAGCCTATCCGCATCGACTTCGCTCTCTTGTGGCCCGAAGCTGAGGTGGCTCACCATGAAGTCGGAAAAAATCGCGGTAGGGCGATTGAGAAGGGCCGGCAACTCGATCGTCAACAGGCTTTCGTCATCGCCTTTGGGAAGCGCCATGTGGATCAAATCCTTGCCAAGCCAGGAAATGAAATTGATCGACTGACGCTCCGTCCACTCGACGGTTCTGGCAGGCAGCGGCAACTGCTTGCCGTGAGTTTGCAGAAAGAAATCATGAAGTTCGGTCGCGCGCTTGCCGCTTTTCCAAAGACTTCCACCGAAGCCACCCGGCGGCCATTCGAATTTGCCAAGCTGCTCAGGAAGCGATCCGGCCGCCTGCTGCCAATATGCGCATACGCCATTGTTGACGACGTTGGCCGAGACAATGAAATAATTGGGATTGTTTCGGCGAAACTCGATGAAGTCTTCGAGCTTGTCGATGTCCATATAGACAATGTCATCGTCGCACTTCAGGAATATCGCTTCCGCGTATCTGTTCAGCCTTGTCGCATAATAGTTGTAAGCCTGGGAGTAGGGTGGCTTTTCCTCCGGATTGCCGAGGAAGCGTTGTGTTCGCGACCCCATGTCGCCGAGCTCCAAATTTGCGCCCCATCCGCCACGGACCATGATGGAAGCGCCGGATGGAAATCTGAGATCGTTCCATTGCCCGACATGCACATGGTTCACATGGAGCTGCGTGCCGCCCGTGCTGCTTTTAACCACAATCTGGTTGGCGACGCCGGGTGATAAGATGCCGGGTGTCGCCCGGCTCCATATTTCCGATTTGCTTGCACGCTCTAAACTGAGCAAATCGGTTCGCGGGAGTTTGCGTAGAGCGGTGTATTGATTGTCCCAGCCGCCTACCACCATTTCAAAGAAATGGTCGCTGTCATCGTTCGGAAGAATGGCGATGTGGAAATCATTGCGGATTGCCGCGGTTGTGCGAAAGGAACGCTGGTCTGTCACCGTTCCCGCCAGTTGGTATCTCGCACCGGATTCCATATAGCGCACCGGGCCGAATTCGCGGGTAACCCATTCATGGTCGTCCTGAGAGCGGGTGAAATCCCAAACATGCCATTCATCGATCAATCCGCGCGCCATCGCCTGGCGAACGTAATCGGTCAGAATTTGCATTCTTTTCTGCCTGCCGGCGAAGGTGACAAGGATAACGGGGGCCATACAATTCTCGCTTTGAAATGGGTATGTCGCTTAACGTCTCGGAGCAATGGGATTCGCCCACAGGCGGCCATCCGTTGGGATCGGCGCATGGTCGTGCCGCTCAGCCAGCTTTTCGATATATCGTTGCCGGTAGACGCGATCGTCCTCGAATTCGATATTCTCCAAGACGATTTCCGCACCGATCTCGTAATACACATCGAGGTTGCGCAAGTCAGGCGTCGGCGTTTCGCCACGCTCACATTCGCCTTGCATTTGCCAGAACAACTGTTCGAGGCGCCGGGCCGTGCCGGGCATATCACGCAATACGCTCGTGTCTCGACGCTGCTGCAAAGCGCTTCTGATCGCCGTCAGTCGATGCGGATCACGCGCTAAGCCGATGGCCTTTGCCATATAATCTTCCGGCCCCCGACAAATCAGTTCATCGGCGCCGGCGGCGGAAACGATGCTGTTGCAGAAGCGGGCGGCAAAGCCCTTGCCCGGGAAGGTGAGCACCGGCAGCCCCATTGTCAGGGCATCGGATGCCGTCGAGTGTGCCCCATAGGGAAATGTGTCGAGGAAGAGGTCGGCCAGTCCAATTCGTGCGAGATGATCCGGATTGGCAGCCTTTGCCGCGAAAATAAGTCGCTCCGGTGCGAGGCCATGTTGTTCTGCGGTCTGGCGCAGCCGCTGATTGACATCGTCCTCTCCACCGAGCAACCAAAGAACACTATTTGGGACGGCGGCAAGGATCGCCATCCATCGCGCAAAAGACGCCGCGGTGATTTTCTGCATGCCGTTGAAACAGGCGAATATGAACGCTTCCTCCGGCAGCCCAACATGCGAGCGACTGGGCCGAGAGCCAATCAGCCGCTTGCGGTCCACCGGCTGATTGCAGGCGATCCGCAGTACCTTTTCCGTGAAATAGATTTCGTTGTCAGGCGGGATGATATGCTCATCGGCGATGATATAGTGATGGTACGGACTTCCCATGGAGCCGGGATAGCCACAGAAATTGACGATAACCGGGGCAGGCCGGTAGGCGAATATTTTGCTTCTCGCGTGCTTTGTATATCCATTGACATCGATGAGGATATCGATTTCGTCCTTGGCGATCAGTGAGGCCGCATCCGTATCGCTCAAGCCGGCAATGTCGCGCCAGAAACCAACGGCACTTTTTATTCGTTCCTGTGTCGCATCGTTCACTCGCGGCTCACCACAATAATAGGCGAATATTTCGACGCTATTTTTGTCGTGTAATTCGAAAACCTCGCTCAATGCAAAGCCGACTGCATGATCTCGCAGATCCGAGGAAACATAGCCGACGCGGAGCCGTTGTCCCGTTCCGGTCTTCATGCGCGGCTGCTTGCGTGGAAAACTCCTTAGATCGGGCTGGCCGACGAGTTGCTTGTTGTAGCGATAGGCCTTGGCAAGCTGAAAAAGCGGATCGTCGATGTGGCAGGAAAGCGTCAGGGGGGACATCGCATCGAGCAGTTGCCGCGCAGAAACATGTTCTGACCCGACGAGAGTTGGCCACTTGCATTGGCGTTGCCGCAGCGCCGTCCAGTGCTGGGCAGATTCAGGCTTGTCCGGTCGCAGTTCGATCGCCTGCCATAGGGCAATCTCTGCCTCTTCAAAACGTCCAGCGTTTTCCAGTACGCGGCCAACATGCTGCAGAATCATCAAGCGGTGACCGGTCCGGTCCGCGGTGATCTCGCTCGTCGCCTCCAGATAGCCGCGCCATTGCTGCACCGCTTGGCCGATGAGGCCTTGATCTTCAAGCGCCCGGCCGAGATTGACATGTGCTTGTCCGAAGCGCGGGTCGATCTTGAGGCATGCGCGCAGGGCGTTGATTGCACCGGCGATATCCCCCAACTGTCGAAGTGTGACCGAATAATTGAAATAAATAATGTGCAACAAGGCATGCGTGTCGTTGAACGCTATCCAGGTTTTGTAGAGCTCAGCCGCAAGAGCCGTCTGACCGGCCGCGCCAAGGGCCTCGGCCGTTTGCAGGAGCTCAGGCAGGGGCAGCTGTTGATTGCGAGCCCTGATCTGCAGCTCTGCAAACTTGGGAGGGGTATCCAAGGTAACTGCATTGTCGAAAGGCATAGGCATCCCGCGGCGAATGATGTTTTGGTAGTCCTGACGCTAAAGGACATTACCGTCGCCTTCGTTGTATCGATGCTAGCTTGCTTTGGGCTTGTCAGTCCGCCGGGAGGCTGAAGTAATTTATTCAATTTCCGATAATTAAATTGCGGCGAAATGCAGCCACAATTGGTTGCTTATTGGAATTTGTGAAATAAAGCCGGACAACATTCATCAATTAACGGTTGTCGTTCTCTAAGGTTGTAGGCGTTGTGTCTTCACCTAAAAATACATGTAAAAATACGTCTGCATGATACGCAAATAATCGAGAGGCAATAGGGGGATCAATAATATCCCCGAATATGTAAGAGAAATCTAATAGATTGTTCATCTACCTTAATGAATGCAATGCTTGATTGATGATAAATAATGGCATGGATTCGTTCCCCGCTGAAAGCCAATCTTCTCGCGTGCATGTGACGTAAAGTATATCTACGGTTGTTTTCCGTATATTTATTTGAAAATAATGTTCCGTTAACCTGAAATTAAAGGGACGCCGTTTAGTCCTTTCGTTAAGACACGAGCTGATGGCGCAATATCAGCCCGTGCTGAAGTCCGGTTTTGATCGGGCGGCTCGACGACAGCGGGTCGCTTGAAGGCAAGCGTTGGAACCAGGGCCGTTGCGGACCCTGCATGCATGAAGCCCTCCCAACGCTTCGGCTCCTGAGAGCCATGTTTCTCACAACATTCTTTCCGTTCGGCGGGATGCCAAGTCGCGTGGGCTGCAACAGCGCCCGGCTATGTCGGTGTCACGGTTTCGACGCCGCGTGCGTCGGAATCCGGGGCAAGAGATAGTGCGCTCTTTTCATGCCGCGGGCGTTTGAGAAATGACGTTTGCTATAGGTTAACATTAGGGGCCCCCGACCAATGACCTCAATCATTTCTTCCTTGACCGTCACTCAGATCAAATCTCTTTCCACCACCACCATCGCATCTTTGACGACCAATGACGTGGCAGCGTTGAGCACCACGCAGATCAAGGCGCTCTCCTCCTCGCAGATCAAAGCCTTGAGCACGGACGATGTTGCCGCGCTGACGACGGATCAGATGAGCGCAGTGTCTCCAAGCGCGATCAAGGGCCTAAGCCTCGGGCAGTTGGCTGTCCTCGACACGACAAAGATAGAAAACCTGAGCACCGGCCAGGTCGCCGCTCTCGGTACGGATCAAATCAACGCATTCGGCTCGTCGCAAGCCGGTGCTTTGACGACCTCCCAGGTCCGCGTCCTCAGCTCGGCCCAGATCGGTGCCCTGTCGACGGACGATATTGCCAGTTTCTCCACAGACGATATTGCCGCCATCACGACAGCGGCTCTGGCCGGCCTATCGACGGCGAACGTCGCGGCGCTTTCGTCCGATCAGGCAGCCGTGCTCAGCACGGCTCAAATCGCCGCCCTCAAGACGGGGCAGGTCAATGCGCTGACCTCGACGCAGGTCGGTGCTCTGAGCGCGTCGCAGGTGGGCACGCTCAGCTCGACGCAGGTTGCGGCCCTTAGCACCGCAAACATTGCCGGTCTTTCAACCGTTCAGGTCGCAGCGCTCTCCGCCAAGTCGGTCGCCGGGCTCACCACGGCCCAGATCGGAGCACTCGGCTCTGACAACGTCGCTGCATTGACAACGGCTCAGGTCGGCGCGCTGAACTCCGCCCAGATCGGCGCCTTGAGCAGCAGCGAAATCGCCGGCCTTTCGACCGCTGACATCGCCGCCATCAACACTGCGGCGCTCGGAGGTCTTTCGACCGCCAATGTGGCGATCCTTTCTTCCGATCAGACAGCTGCCCTGAGGGGTGAGCAGGTTGCCGCACTCAAGACAAGTCAGATCCATGCTCTCTCCTCCACGCAGGTCGGTGCACTGACCACTGCGCAGGTCGCCACTCTCAGTGCGACCCAGGTGGCTGCACTGACCACCGACAATGTTGCGGGCCTTTCGACCACGCAGATCGGTGCGCTGACATCGAAGTCGGTGACCGGCCTTTCGACCGCTCAGGTCGGTGCTCTGAGCTCGACCCAGGTCGAGGCCCTGAGCCCCGCTCTCGTCGGCTCGTTGAATTCGGCCCAGATCGGCGCCCTGTCGACCGATGACATCGCCGGCTTCTCGACCGCCGATATCGCTGCCATCACGACGGCCGCTCTCGCCGGCCTGTCGACAGCCAACGTCGCAGCGCTCTCGTCGGATCAGGCGGCGGCTTTGACGACGGCACAGGTTGCCGCGCTGAAGACCAGCCAGGTTCA
>NZ_JAUQTZ010000001.1:0-135033 GCF_059803845.1 Rhizobium sp. UFLA01-1127
CGTCGGAGACCAATACCGGCCAGATCTTCCTGCCGTCGGCCAATGCCGTGCTGTTTTTCGGCGTCATCTTCCTGGTCTTGAGCTTCAAGACCTCGGATGCGCTGGCGACGGCCTACGGTATCTCCGTGACAGGCGCGATGGTCGTCACCACGATCATGGCTTTCGAATTCGTGCGCGTTCGCTGGAATTGGACGCTGCCGATGGCGGTCGCCGTGCTGACGCCGCTGCTGCTGCTGGAACTCGTCTTCCTCGGCGCCAACCTTCTGAAGATCCATGACGGCGGCTATGTTCCGGTCACGATCGCAACGGCCTTCACCGTCGTCATGTGGACCTGGCGGCGCGGCACCGCGATCCTCATGGAAAAGACGCGCCACACCGATATCCCGCTGTCGTCCTTCGTCAGCTCGATCGAGCGCAAGAGCGACCATTCGCCCGCGCATGTGCCCGGCACGGCGATCTTCCTCACCAGCGATCCCGAATCCGCACCGGCAGCGCTGCTGCATAATCTGAAGCACAACCACGTCCTGCACGACAAGAACGTCATCCTGACGATCCGTACCACCAACAAGCCGCGCGTCGCACAGGAGGACCGCTACTCCGTCGAAAAAGTTTCCGAGCGCTTCTCGCGCGTGGAGCTGCGCTTCGGCTTCATGGAATCGCAGAACGTCTCGCAGGCCTTGGCGACCCTGCGCAAGACAGGCCTGAAGTTCGACATCATGTCGACCTCTTTCTATCTCGGGCGCCGCAAACTGGTGCCGGATGCGAAATCCGGCATGCCGCACTGGCAGGACCGGCTCTACATCGCGCTTGCCAATGCAGCGACCGATCCGTCGGACTATTTCCGACTGCCGGCCAACCGCGTGGTGGAACTGGGCTCGCACGTCATCATCTGACGCGGATGTTTCTGCTGTTTGCTCAAAAGGCCCTGTGGATATCCGCAGGGCCTTTTTCCGTTTTCGGTTCACCGTACTGATAATCATAGATTCGCCCGAATTAACCATCCATCAAGGTTAATGGGAGATTATTCCGGCTCCTGGTTTCGAGTGCCGTTGGAGTCCGGTGTTGTCTCGCTCGCGTTATGTCAGTCGTAAATTGAGATTCTTGCCAAAAACCTGGACTTCCCCGGCCGTATTCGGGCTTTGCGCCTGGCTGATCTTTCCATCGAATGCTGCTTATGGCGATCTTGCCGGCCTGCTCGCGGGCATTGACCGGGAAGGGGCCAACTGGCGCATGGTGATGACCAAATCGCCGGCCGGCTCCACCCATCAGGCAGAGCTGGCCTTCGGCGATGCCGGGGCGGCAGCGGCCGTCGGCGATGGCGGCCTGATGCTGCCGGACGGAACTCGGGTCGCATTCCAGTCGGAACGGAAGGGTAGCGATCCCCGGCCCGACGAGGACCGCATCAACCGGCAGGACAAGAAGGGCCGCGTAGTGGCCGTCGCGCCGATGCAGCCGCCGAAGGATTTTTCCGCAGGCTCGGTGCTGCAGCGCCAAAGCATGCTGCTTCGACCGGAATCCGCGACCGGCGAGCGCACGGCATTCCTCAAGCCGAAGCTCGGCGGCAAGGAAATCCAGATCGCCACCGCATTCTATAAGAAGCAGCCGCCGAAGCCTGACGACACTATGCCGGCTTACATCGCCAATCTGGTCACCAATCAGAATGCCGATGTTCTTGCTGCGGCCTATGCCTCACCGCCGCCGGATTATGCCCGCGTTTCTCCCTTCGATTCCATTCTGGCGAAGGATCAGGACGGCGAAGGCCGCTTCGTGCCGCAGATCGGGCCGAAGGATCATGCCTGGGCAGCCAATGTTCTGCCGCCCTCGGTCTTCTCGTCGGACGAACAGCAATGCCTTGCCACGGGTATCTATTTCGAGGCGCGGGGCGAGTCCGTGAAAGGGCAGGCGGCCGTCGCCCAGGTCATTCTCAACCGCGTCCGCAATCCCGCCTATCCCAAGACCATATGCGGCGTCGTCTATCAGAATGAGGACTGGCACAATGCCTGCCAATTCTCCTTTGCCTGCGATAACGTCAAGGAGCGCGTCAATTCTCCCGAACATTGGCGCATTGCCCGCCAGGTCGCCATGGCCGTCACCGCCGGAAAGATCTGGCTTCCGGAAGTCGGCTCCGCCACCCATTATCATGCTGTCTACGTTCGGCCGAAATGGGCGGCCGAAATGGTGAAGGTCGGCCGCATAGGCATGCACATCTTCTATAGGACCTATGGCGGCGGCTGGAGCTGAGAGGTAACCCGGTTCCGGCGAGTTGACATCGCGCGAAGGCCTGCATTCCCTTGCAAAAAGGCCACAGGAGAGCATGGGCTGAAGAGGATTCTTCGGCTCAGTTTTCAGCGAATATGGCTCTTTCAGCCTAAGATCATGATTTAATTGGGCTAATTTATGGCTGGACAGATACCGTCTACGCCTTGACTATGCTTTTTCCTAAAACTATGTTGCGCGCGACTTCAAAACGGGCCGAAAGGTGGCGAAACCTGCTGTTCGTTTACGCGTTGACCGGGGTATTGGGGCGACGCGCAACGAAAGGGGAGGGTGCCATCATGACGGATGGTCGCGATGAAGGTCTGGAACAGCGTCGGGCGCAGCTGGAAGCCGAATTGGCGAGCAAGCGTGCTGCGGTGAGAGAGGATGAACGCGGGGAGGTTCGCGCCGAGGAGAGCCGTAAAGGCTACGCTCAGGCGATGAAGCTTTCCAGTGAGTTCATTGCCGCGATCGTCGTCGGTATTGTTCTGGGCTATGTCTTCGACCGTTTTATTGGTACGACGCCGTGGGGCATGATTGTTTTTCTGCTTCTCGGATTTTGTGCCGGCGTGCTGAACGTGCTGCGCTCCGCAGGCAAGGTGGCGACACCCATGCTGGATGAGCGCAAGACTGACAGGAAATGAGCGGACGCAGCGCTGCGGCGTTGTTTCCAGGTAAGAGGCATCCGCTCGAAGGGGCGGAAAAATGAAAGAGAACAAGCGGTGGCAAACGGACCTACCCATCAGTTCCTGATCTTCAAGATTATCCCGATCGATATCGGCGGAATTGATTTTTCGTTCACCAACGCTTCCTTGTTCATGGTTGCCTCGGCAGCGATTTCCGCCGGCTTCCTCTATTTCGCCACCGCGCCCCGCAGCGTTATCCCCGGCCGTTCTCAGTCGGTTGCGGAAATGGCCTATGAGTTCATTGCCTCGATGCTGAAGGAAGGGGCGGGAACGAAGGGGATGAAGTTCTTCCCGCTGGTTTTTTCGCTTTTCATGTTCGTGCTGACGGCAAACCTGCTTGGCATGGTTCCGTACTTCTTCACGGTCACCAGCCAGA
This sequence comes from Rhizobium sp. UFLA01-1127, assembly GCF_059803845.1. Taxonomy (NCBI): domain Bacteria; kingdom Pseudomonadati; phylum Pseudomonadota; class Alphaproteobacteria; order Hyphomicrobiales; family Rhizobiaceae; genus Rhizobium; species Rhizobium sp. UFLA01-1127. The sequence continues at coordinate 3,319 of NZ_JAUQTZ010000001.1, forward strand.
TCATCGTCACCTTCGCTCTGGCGCTTCTCGTCATCTTCACCGTCATTCTCTATGGTTTGATCAAGCACGGCTTCGGCTTCTTCAAGCTCTTCGTGCCGCAGGGTGTTCCGGGCATTCTGCTGCCGCTGGTGGTGGTGATCGAAATCATTTCCTTCCTGTCCCGGCCGATTTCACTCTCCGTACGTCTTTTCGCCAACATGCTGGCCGGTCATATCACGCTCAAGGTGTTCGCGGGCTTCGTAGCCTCGCTTGGAGCCCTCGGCGCGCTCGGCATCGGCGGCGCAATTCTTCCCCTCATCATGACCGTCGCCCTAACCGGTCTCGAATTCCTTGTCGCCTTCCTCCAGGCTTACGTCTTTGCGGTGCTGACTTGCATGTACCTCAACGACGCGATCCATCCGGGTGGCCACTAAGGATAAAGACATTGGCGTCTAAGGGCGTCAGTCATTCACCGCACAACCATTTCAAAGGAGTTCAACATGGACGCGGAAGCAGCAAAGTTCATCGGCGCAGGTTTGGCTTGCTTTGGTATGGCCGGCACGGCTCTCGGCCTCGGCAATATCTTCGGCAGCTACCTGTCCGGCGCACTGCGCAACCCGTCGGCTGCTGACAGCCAGTTCGGCCGTCTGGTATTCGGCTTCGCCGTTACGGAAGCTCTGGGCATCTTCTCGCTGCTCATCGCTCTCCTCCTGCTCTTCGCCGTCTGATTTCAGCGGCGTCATAGATCACGGTTCGCGGGCAGCGAGCCGTGATTCTTTGTATTTGCAGACCACCTGGAGGTGAGCATGTTTGTGACCCCGGCATATGCTGAAGAAGCACCGCCGGCCGCCGGAGCGGTGCACACGGAAACGGGTGCGCCGAATGAAGGCCATCACGGCGGCGTTTTCCCGCCGTTTGACCATACGACGTACCCGTCACAGCTGCTTTGGCTGGTGATCACCTTCGTCATCTTCTACGTGGCCATGCAGAAGATCGTCATTCCGCGTGTCGGCACGATTCTGGAGAGCCGGCATGACCGCATCGCCCAGGATATCGAGGAAGCCTCGCGTCTGAAGGCTGAAGCCGACGCCGCGGTTGCGACCTATGAAAGCGAACTGGCCACTGCGCGCACCAAAGCGAATTCGATCGGCGCGACCGCCCGCGATGCCGCCAAGGCGAAAGCGGAAGAGGATCGCAAGGCGATCGAAGCCAGCCTTTCCGAAAAGCTCAAGGCCGCCGAAGTGCGCATCGCCGAGATCAAGGCCAAAGCCTTTGGCGATGTGGGCGCGATTGCGGAAGAGACGGCTTCGGCCGTTGTCGAGCAGCTCGTTGGCAACGTCGCCGGCAAGGCAGATGTCGCATCGGCTGTCGCCGCCGCATCCGCAAAGCAGGAGGGTTGATCCATGACTTTCGGTCTTGACGAAACTTTCTTCGCTTTTGTTGCGCTCATCATCTTCCTTGGCCTGATCGTCTATCTGAAGGTTCCGGGCATGATGGCGAAATCACTGGACGACCGCGCCGACCAGATCCGCAACGAACTGGCGGAAGCCAAGCGCCTGCGCGAAGAAGCCCAGCACCTGCTGGCCGAATATCAGCGCAAGCGCAAGGAAGCAGAAGCTGAAGCGGCAAACATCGTCGCGGCAGCAGAGCGCGAAGCCGAGATGCTGACGACGGAAGCCCGCAAGAAGACGGAGGAGTTCGTCGCCAATCGCACGGCTCTTTCCGAGCAAAAGATCAAGCAGGCTGAAGCCGATGCGATGAAGGCGGTCCGTTCGGCCGCTGTCGACCTGGCGATCGCCGCTGCTGAATCGGTGCTTGCGAAGAAAGCTGACGGAAGCGTTCAATCCGGCCTCTTCAACGACGCGGTCAACGAAGTGAAGACGCGGCTGAACTGAGCACGCGGACAATCGAAATTCGTAAGAGCCCTGCTTCGGTGGGGCTTTTTCGTTTTCCGTTCATATCGGATTGATCATTGCCATAGCAGTCGGCAGAGTCACCGGCTTCGGGAGAGTGGCGGATGCTGACAGCGACAGACGGCGAACCGTTTCGTCAGGGCAATCTTATCGTCAGACCGGCGCGGCCCTGGACACCGGGTGTACACGCCTTGTTGGCTGCGCTGCATCGAAATGGCTTCGAATCGGCACCGCTTCCGGATGGATACGACGAGCTCTGGGAAAGAGTGACCTATCTGCCGGGCGATACCGGTGATTTTGATAATTGCACCGATATGCGCAGCGAAAAGGCATTGCGATCCGCAGCATCGCTGCTGCGCCGTTATCATGATTGTTCCGCATTGTTCGCCGGGAACCTCGAGGCTGACCACCTCTGGCAATTGCCGGCCCGTCCGCCCTGCGAAGTCATCTGCCACGGCGATTTCGCGCCCTATAATGTCGTCCTGAACGACGGCGAGGCGATTGGCATCATCGATTTCGAGACCGCGCATCCCGCTTCCCGTTGCTGGGACCTGGCTTATGCGATCTATCGTTGGGCATCCTTGTCCTCAAGTGCTGCAATCGAGGGGTTGGACAGGCCAGCCGATCAGATCCGTCGCGCCCGCATCTTTGTCGATGCCTATGGGCTGCCCGCCGCCGAGCGTCCTTGCCTACCGGATATCACCGTCGAACGGCTGGAGGCATTGCTGTCCTTCATGCAGCATGAAGCCGCGCGGGGCATCGAGAGATATCGCCGAAATCTGCGGGATGGACATGATCGCGTCTACAGGGAAGACATCGCCTATATCACGAAATGGTCGGCGGACATCGCCGCAGGGCTGACGGACTGAGAACTCAGACAGCCTCTTTTCGCAGAGGGCGGAAGCTCATGCGGTGCAGGGAACAAGGACCATGCTCCTCGATGCCGGCACGATGCTGTGGCGTGCCGTATCCGGCATGGTCTGCAAAGCCATAGGCGGGGAAGACGGTTCCTGCGCGTGCCATCATCCGGTCGCGTGTTACCTTGGCGACGATCGAGGCGGCGGCGATGGAGAACGAGCGCGCATCGCCCTTGACGACGGCTTTTCCGGGGCATGCCAGCCCAGCCGGCACGTCTAGGCCGTCGGTCAGCACATAGCTTGCCGGCAGCGCCAGCCCGCAAATGGCGCGCCGCATCGCATCCAGACTTGCCTTGCGGATGTCGGTCATGTCGATGCGGCCAGCACTTGACGAGGCAATCGAGACGGTCGCTGTTGCGAGAATTTCGACAAACAGCTCCTCTCGCTTGCCGGCAGTCAGCTTCTTGGAATCGTTCAGCCCGTTCGGGATGCGGTCGGGATCGAGAATGACGGCGGCAGCCACGACCGGCCCCGCAAGCGGCCCTCTGCCGGCCTCGTCCGCTCCCGCAACCGGCCAGTGGCCGGCGCGACGGGCGACCAGTTCCAACTCGAATGTCGGAACGAGCGGGACGTCCTCGAAGAGCATGGGAGAATCGGGTGATGTGCTGCCTAACATGCGGCGAAGCTCGCACACCACCCGATCTCCTGCAAGCCCCCGGTGGATCAGGGCGGCGAACCGGGGGGCTTTTCCAGCGGGTACAGGGAAAACCCGCGAGGAATATCAGAGCAACGACAGCTGTACGCCGCCGCCATCGGGCGGCACGAACAGGTCGTCGCGCAATGCGATATTGCGGCGCGTGAGATCGAGCCGGCGCGTCGCCATCTCGAAGCGGCGGCTGATCTGCCAGGCGTAAGGCCCGGCGCCCTTCATGCGCTTGCCGAACTCGGCGTCGTAATCCTTGCCGCCGCGCATCGAGCGGATCAGCGACATGACGTGGCGATAGCGATCCGGATAGTGCTGCAGCAGCCAGTCGCGAAACAGCGGACTCACCTCCAGCGGCAGCCGCAGGATGACATAGCTTGCCTCCAGCGCGCCGGCAGCCTTGCCGACATCGAGGATGCGCTCGATCTCGTGATCGTTGAGGGCGGGGATGATCGGCGCCACCATGATCGACGTGCGGACGCCGGCTTCGCTGAGCGCCTGGATCGCTTCCAGTCGCCGCGGCGGCGTCGCAGCACGTGGCTCCATGGCCCGCGCCAGCGTCCTGTCGAGCGTCGTCACCGACAATCCCACCCGCACCAGGTTCTTTGCGGCCATTTCCTGAAGAATGTCGATATCGCGCATGATCAGCGCCGATTTGGTGACGATGGCGACCGGATGGTTCGCCCTGTTCAGCACCTCGAGGATCTGACGCATGATCCGCCATTCCTTCTCGATCGGCTGATAGGGATCCGTGTTCGTGCCGATGGCAATCACACGCGGCTTGTAGCCGGGCTTTGCCAGCTCGCGTTCCAGCAGCTTTGCCGCATCCGGCTTGGCAAACAGCTTCGATTCGAAATCCAGCCCGGCCGACAGGCCCATATAGGCATGCGTCGGCCGCGCGAAACAGTAGATGCAGCCATGCTCGCAGCCGCGATAAGGGTTGATGGAGCGGTCGAAAGGAATATCGGGAGATTCGTTGCGGGTAATGGCGGTGCGCGGCTTTTCCACCTGCACTTCGGTCTTGAACGGTGGAAGCTCTTCCCAGCTTTGCCAGCCGTCGTCGAAGGCCTCGCGCTGCTGCGGCTCGAACCGGCCGCTCGGATTCAATCCGGCACCGCGCCCGCGCCGGCGCTCGGCGTCGATCCTGAAACCGGCATCGGCGATCAGCGCGTTGGCAACGTCTGCCGTATTGGCAGGCGCGAATGCGGCCTGCCCTGCTAGGGACTGCTCGTTCATCGGTAGCTCCAGGGCGATGCATGCCATCGCATGCCGCGTCTAAGATGATTAAATTCCTATCCGACAAATGAGAACATTGCAAGAACAAAATGCGGATCTGCGCACCGCTTGTCCATGCTTCCGGCGGATTTAGGATGTCTTGAAGGCGCTTCAAACCTATACGTAAGCCCTTGCTCAAACAGCCGGATACAAGGCTTATGTGCTGGCAAAAAATTGTGCGCAGCTTTATAAATGGGCAATGTTGACGGTAATCATCGAATGCCAGGATCACGAACCCGAGCTGGCGCAGACATTGGCGGTATTGGTGGCGGGCGCGGTCGAGGGGCTGGTCAGCGATGTGGTCGTGCTCGATCACGGCTCCAGTGACGGCACGTCGAAGGTGGCGGATGCGGCCGGATGCCGCTTCTATTCGCAATGGGATATGAACGACATCTTACGCTCGGCGCGCGGCGAATGGCTGCTGCTGGTCGAGCCGGGCGCACGGCCGCAAGCAGGCTGGATCGACGAGATCGCCGAATATGTCTCCCTGAACAAGGTTCCGGCGCGCTTTACAGCTTCGCGCGGCTATCGCCGGCCATTCTTGAAGCGGATCGGCCACAGCGCTTCGCCGCTCGAACTGGGTCTGCTGCTTTCCAAACATCAGGCCATCTCCGCCGCGAAAACCGGCATGCGGCTGGCTGAGTTTGCCAAGGGCCAGAAGGGGAGGCGGCTTTCGAGCGAACTCATTCCCTCCTGGGTAGCGCGCGCAGCGCGATAGGGCCGCTGTATGATGCCCTAAACCGGCATCGATTTGAGGGTGAAATCATGCAGCAGATCGAAAGTGCCACAGCGACCTTTGCGCGTCGCATGCGACGCGCGGCGCTGTGGGTGCCTGACCTGAGATTTCATTTGAAAAGCTGCAAATAGCTGCGATAATTCTCTTGTGGGCGGCACCTCTAACGTGTCGCGTCGAGCGGCCGACCATGAAGATGCCGATATGCGGCGGAACAGGTCAGCGGAACACTCCTTGTCCGCCGGGATACCGGCGAAAGGAGGTGCGTCATGAAACGCACGATGTTCACCCGCCTCACGGCAATGGCTCTCGTGGCAACGGCAATTCTCTATCCCGACGTGGCTGCTTCGCAGGCGATGCTTGCTTGCGCCAAACGCGTCGATCTTGTCGGCTTCCTCAGCGACCATCTCTCCGAAAAGCTTTCCGCCGTCGGCAAGATCAATCCGGACACGGTCGTTGAAATCTACGCGGCGGAGAGTGGCAACTGGACGCTCATGATCAGCGACGTTTCCGGCCGCAGCTGCATCATCCTCACCGGCGAGAGCTGGGAATCAATTCCTGTTTTTCCGGGGCAGAAAGCATAGCGTCCCGGCAAAGCACAGTGCCCATCCGGCTCGTACCTGCAGCGCAGCGTGTCATGTATGACGCGCAAAGGTCGCTGCAGCACTTTAGATCTGCTGCATGATTTTATCGTTAAAGCATGTCGCGCAAAAGTGTGTAGCGGTTTTGCGACGACGACATGCGCTAAATCAGGGCTTAAAGCGCGAAGAGCGAATCTGAAAGATCGCGACGCGCTTTAGATCGATCACGATTTAAGGAATTATGCGGTAGAACCGGCACCGCGTTTCAGATGCTCGTCAAGGCGCGGCATGATCTCCACGAAATTGCAGGGCATATGACGGTAGTCGAGCTGCGCTTTGAGAATGCCGTCCCAGGCATCCTTGCAAGCGCCAGGGGAGCCTGGCAGCACGAAGATGAAGGTGGCGTTGGCGACGCCGCCGGTTGCCCGCGACTGTATCGTCGCCGTACCGATCTTGTCGTATGAAATGCGATGGAACACCTCGGAAAAGCCGTCCATGCGCTTTTCGAACAGCGGTTCCAGCGCCTCGGGCGTGACATCGCGGCCGGTAAAGCCCGTGCCGCCGGTGGTGATGACGACGTCGACCGCGTCGTCCTTCGTCCAGGCTTCCACCTGTGCGCGAATGCGCTCCTGGTCATCGGGAACGATGGCGCGGGCAACCAATCGGTGACCGGCGTCCGCAATGCGTGCGACCAGCGTATCGCCTGATTTGTCGTCGGCAAGCGTGCGCGTATCGGAAACGGTCAGCACGGCGATACCGACGGGAATGAAGGATCTTTCACTGACTGAACCCGCCATCATGCCTCTCCTGCGATTGTCTCCGTCACCTGGAAATACCATTCCGGCCTCTGCCTGTGAAGCGAAGCGGCTGCTTCCTTCGCCTGCTCGACATCCGCGAAGATGCCGAAACATGTCGCACCCGAGCCGGACATGCGCGTCACGATCGGGGACTGGCTTTCGATCAGGCCGGAAAGTACTGTAATCTCTCCGCAGATCAAGCGTGCCGGTGGCTCGAGATCATTGCGCAGATTTCTGATCGTGTCGATCCATTCGCCATATCCCTTTGGCATTTGCGATGGAAACAGCAATGGCGGATTGTCCTTGCGGGTCAGCAGGCGGAAAACGTCCGGCGTGGAGACGCCGACGAGCGGATTGCCGAGAACCATCGGGAAAGAAGGAAACGCCGGCAGCAGGTCTATGGCCTCGCCGATCCCGCGCGCCACCAGCGGCTGGCTGGCAAGGCACATCGGCACGTCCGCGCCAAGCTTCAAGGCGATCGCCTTGATCGTGTCCTCCGGCAGCTTGAGGCGCCATAGCTGCATCAGCCCGCGCAATGTCGCGGCCGCATCCGCGGAGCCGCCGCCGATACCCGAAGCGATCGGCAGGTTCTTTTCCAGATGGATATGGGTGGCGGGTGCGTCGAATCCGGCTGCGTTGGCGGCTTGCCGCAGCAGATCGCGCGCTCTGAGCACGAGGTTGCCACCGGCCTCTGCGTCGGCCGAAAGAAGCGGTCCGAAGCGCCCTGAAAGACTGAATTCGTCATGATCGCCGGCGCGAAAGCCGAGGCGGTCGCCATAACGGGCAAAGCTCACCAGCATGTCGAGCAGATGGTAGCCATCAGCGCGGCGGCCTGTGACATGCAGTGCAAGATTGATCTTTGCAGGCGCTTCTTCCGTGAGGTCGAAATCGCCCGCTGCCAAGATCGCGTTCATGGGAAGTCTTAGGACTTCTTATCGACCGGCGCCGGGGCGTTCGTATCGGGCGCAGGTGCCGGCGCGGGATCCGGCTGTTTGCTCTTGTCGACGGTCTTCGGATCGTTATCGAGTGCGGGTAAGCCCTTTTCGATCTTCTCCTTGATCTTCGGAATATCGGCCTCTTCCGGCTTGGAGGCGAGCGCACGGTTCCACTGATAGACGGCTTCGAGCTTGCGGTTCACCCGCCAGTAGGCGTCGCCGAGGTGATCGTTGATCGTCGGATCGCCGGCCTTCAGCTGAGCAGCCCGCTCCAGTTCGTTCACCGCATCGTCGAAGCGGTTGAGACGGAAATAGGCCCAGCCGAGCGAATCGACGATGTAGCCGTCATCCGGCTTCAGATCCACGGCCTTCCGGATCATGTCGAGACCCTGGTCGAGGTTCATGTTCATGTCGACCCAGGAGTAGCCGAGATAGTTCAGCACCTGCGGCTGATCCGGATTGAGCTCCAGAGCCTTCTTGAAATTCGGCTCGGCATCCGGCCACTTCTTCAGCCTCTCATAGGCGATGCCGCGCTGGAAGAACACGGCCCAGTCGCTGCGCTTCGGCACGGGACCGATGATCTGCACGGCCTTGTCGTAATTGTCGGCCATGGCCTGGAAGTCTTTCGCATCGGAAAGGACGCTGCCATAGGCCAGATAGCTGCGGACATCGTTGGGATCTGAATCGATCAGCGCCTTCAGATGCCTGCGCGCATCGTCGACCTTGCCGGACTGGGCGAGTGCCAGGCCGAGCTGCAGTTCGGAGATGCGGGCCATCGGCGAATCGTCCGGCACCTTCTTGTAGAAGGCGATGGCACGATCGGTCTGATCCTGCTTTTCGGCAAGCCCGCCAAGCAGAACCAGCGCGTCGGCCGCCTTCGGATCGAGCGAATTGGCGATCTGCAGGTAGAGCGAGACGACGTCTTCCGCGCCGTCGCGGTTCAGTGCGGCGCCGATTGTGAAGAGCACGGCGGCTGCGCCCTCGCCGGCGTTGGTAACCTGCTGGTCGGGCTTGTCACCTTTGCCGATGCTGTCACGGAGCGCATTGAGCGGCGCATAGTTGCTGACAAGATTGTCGCCGACCGAGATCGCATCCAGGGCCTTCTGCTTGTCTCCGGCCTTGGCTTCGAGCCGTGCGAGCGCCATGACGGCGCGCATGAAGGTGTCGGGAGCCGTTGCGCCACCCGTCTTGTCGAGGATCGCGTCATTGAGGTGCGAACGTGCCGATTTGAGATCGCCCATCGTCAGGGCGATGGCGCCGGCGTGATAGTTCTTGAAGATGTTGAACCAGTCCGGGCCTTTCATCTTGTCGATCATCGAGATGGCTTCCTTGCCGCGGCCGGAACCGGCGCGAGCCCAGGCGGCAAGCAAGTTGGTCATCATCCGGTCGAGATCGTTCGGACCGCTATATTTGAGGATTTCCTGCGCGGCGCGATATTCGTGGCGGCGGATGGCGTCCATGCCGCGTACGATCGTGGTGACGCGCTCGACGGAAGGATCGCTCTTCAGCTCGTTGGCATATTTGACGCCTTCTTCCAGATTGCCGTTCAGCAGCAGAGAGATCATCAGCCGCTGGCGGATTTCCGGATTGCCCGGGTCGATCATCAGCGCTTTCTTGTAGAGCGCGATGGCAGTGTTGTAGTCGTGATCGACATCGGCGGTGCGGGCGGCCAGGAAGGCGCCTGCGAAGGTATCGACGTTATCCGGATCGAAAGAAGTGACCGGGGCGCTTGCCTCCGGCGCTGCCGGCTTATCCTCTGCGCGCGCGCCAGTCAGGGCGGACACGGAAAGGACCGCCGCCAAGGCTACGCCCGAGAGGAAACGGATGGCAAGTCTCTGCCGCATTAGAAAGCCTTTCATCAAGGGATGGCCGGCGAAGTCGCCGGCGGCATAGAGCGTTCGTGTCAACTGATTCACAACAGGATGGCTTTTTTGAAGCGGCCCTGCAACAAATTCGGGTCGCCGCTATCAATTAACGCGTTCGATGCAGAAATCGATCACTTCCAGAAGTGCGGATTTCCAGGGCGTTTCCGGCAAGGGCGCCAGGGCATCACGGGCGATGGTGCCGTAATGCACGGCACGAGCGATCGTATCGGCCAGGGCGCCATATTTCGTGATGAGGCCGAGGGCTTTTTCAAGATTTGCGTCGCTGTTGTTGCCGGTTTCGATGGCGTCGCGCCAGAAAGCGCGTTCTTTTTCGGTGCCGCGGCGATAGGCGAGGATAACCGGAAGCGTGATCTTGCCCTCCCGGAAATCGTCGCCGACGTTCTTGCCGAGATCGGCAGCCTTGCCGCCATAGTCGAGCGCATCGTCGACGAGCTGGAAGGCGAGGCCGAGATTGGTGCCGTAGGATTTCAGCGCATTGCGCTCGGCCTTGCCGGCGTTGGCAACGATCGGTCCGACTTCGGCTGCGGCGGCAAAGAGTGCTGCGGTCTTGGCGCGGATGACCGAGAGATAATCGTCTTCCGTGGTTTCCATGTTCTTGGAAACGGAGAGCTGCAGCACTTCGCCCTCCGCGATGACGCAGGCGGCCGACGACAACACATCGAGCGCCTCGAGCGAGCCGACTTCCACCATCATGCGGAAGGCCTGGCCGAGCAGAAAGTCGCCGACAAGGACGCTTGCCTGGTTGCCCCAGATCATGCGGGCAGTGGACCTGCCGCGGCGCAGATCGCTTTCGTCGACCACATCGTCATGCAGCAGCGTCGCCGTATGCAGGAATTCGACCGAGGTTGCGAGCTTGATGTGATTATCGCCCTGATAGCCGTAAAGCGCGGCGGATGCGATGGTCAGCATCGGCCGCAGGCGCTTGCCGCCGGAGGAAATGAGATGTTCCGCAACCTCGGGGATCATCTGCACATCCGAGCCGGCTTTCGACAGGATGAGCTGATTGACGCGTTCCATGTCCGCCTTGGTCAGGTCCACCAATGGCTTGATGGATGCCAGTTTATTCTTGCTTTCTTCAAGCGGTATCACGACGCCCAACGATCCGGACTCCTGTTCATTTTCCGTAAAGCACAATAAGAAGGGGCGAAACAGGCGGCAAGAGGCGAATTGCCTCGTCGCATAAATTTGACAGGAATTCTAAGGCTTATGCACGAGCTGATCCGCACCAACGACCCGGTTCTTCTTTCATTTGCGCAGAGCCTGATGAAGGATGCCGGAATTCATTGCCTGGTGGCGGATCAGGCGATGAGTGTGCTTGAGGGCTCTCTCGGCATGCTGCCGCGCCGTTTTCTGGTCGAGGAAGAGCGCGCCGATCAGGCCCGCCGCATCCTCGTCGATGCCGGTCTCGGCAACGAGCTGCGCCCGGCGCGTCGTTGAGGTCCGCCATGACCGAAAACCCCTCCGAAACGATCGATGCCTTCCATCGCGGCGCCTTTCATGTCGTCCAGCCGAAGGGCAGGGGGCATCGTTCCGGCATGGATGCGATGCTGCTCGCGGCGCTGGTGGCCGACGAGCGGGCGATCCGGGTGGCCGATCTCGGCGCGGGCGCGGGCGCGGCCGGAATGGCCGTGGCGTCACGGCTCGATCGTGCCGAGGTGGTGCTGTTCGAGCGTTCGCCCGACATGGCGGAATTTGCTCGCAAGAGCCTCAAATTGCCGGAAAATGCCCGTTTTGCCGATCGCGTCTCGGTCATCGAAGCTGATGTGACATTGACCGGCAAGGATCGCAACGAGGCCGGCCTCACCGATGACAGCTTCCACCACGTCATCATGAACCCGCCCTTCAACGATGCCAGCGACCGGCTGACGCCCGATGCATTGAAAGCGGAGGCGCATGCCATGACCGAGGGGCTTTTCGAGCGTTGGATACGTACGGCAGGCGCGATCATGATTCCCGGCGGCCAGCTGTCACTCATCGCCCGGCCGGAATCGATCGGCGAGATCATTGCCGCCTGCGGCCGTCGCTTCGGGGGCATCGAAATCACGCCGATCCACCCGCGCGCGGGTGAGAATGCCGTGCGCATTCTGGCGACCGCGATCAAAGGATCGAGGGCGAGATTGGCATTGCGTGCGCCGCTGACCATGCACGGCGAGCGGACGCATAAATTCACCGATTTCGTTGACGATATGAACAATGGTCGCGCGCCATATCCGCGCCGATAGCCTATCGTCCGCCTTGGGATCTGTGATGAAATGCAATCCGCAATGTTGCGTTTGCCGTTTCCATGCATACATCACGGAACAACAGATTTCATGAATCAGGGATGACGAATGTTTGGGTTCTTGAGACGCATGCTTCCGAAGCGCTTCCGCAACGATGGAGTGATCATACCCGTCGTCCGGCTGAGTGGCGTCATCTCCGCAGGCGGTGGGCCGCTGCGGCAGACGCTGAGCCTTGCGGGGGTGTCGCAGGCACTTGAAAAGGCGTTCGATATGAAGACGGCACCGGCGGTCGTCATCGTCGTCAATTCGCCCGGCGGCTCTCCCGTGCAGTCGCGTATGATCTACAATCGCATCCGCGATCTCGCTTCCGAGAAAAAGAAGAAGGTTCTGGTCTTCGTCGAGGATGTCGCGGCGTCCGGCGGCTACATGATTGCGCTGGCAGGCGATGAGATTATGGCCGATGCGACGTCCATCGTCGGCTCGATTGGCGTCGTCTCCGGCGGCTTCGGTTTTCCGGAGCTGCTGAAGAAAATCGGCGTCGAACGCCGTGTCTATACCGCCGGCGAAAACAAGGTGATCCTCGATCCGTTCAAGCCGGAAAAGGAGAAGGACATCGAATATCTGAAGAGCCTGCAGCTCGAGATCCACAAGGTCTTCATCGACATGGTGCTCGAGCGTCGCACAGGAAAGCTCTCAGCGGACGAAACGGTATTCTCCGGCCTATTCTGGACCGGCAATCGTGCGTTGGAGCTTGGCCTGATCGATGGCCTCGGCGACATGCGTCAGGAGTTGAGGAGACGCTTCGGCGACAAGGTCAAGCCTACGCTGATTACCACACCGCGCAGCCTTTTCGGCCGCAAGGCTTCCGGCATTTCGTTGGCTGGCATGGACGGCCTCGGCGCCGGGCTTGTATCCGGGCTTGCCGAAGCAGCAGAGGAAAAGGCATTGTGGAGCCGGTACGGATTGTAATCGGGAGCGCTGCCTGATGCCCCAGATCATCTTCTTCATCATCGCCGTCGGCGGCATCTGGCTGCTCTATCGGCGCTTCGTGCGCGACGCCCAGAAGCTTGCCGAAAAATCCCGCCGCGCCGAAACGGAGCGCCGCACCGGCGCCATGGGAACGCTGGTCAAGGACCCGAAAACCGGCGAGTACCATGTGAAACGCGAGGATGAGTAGGGCAAATTGCTTCGTTTGCGAGTTTTTGATATACGTTGCTTAATGTATATCATTGGAGTGTCTCATGCAGGTCGCGAAGTGGGGGAATAGTTTGGCCATCCGCATCCCTTCCGCGGTTGTCGATGCTCTCGATCTGAAGGAAGGCGACGATATCGTCGTGCGTGTCGGCAAAGGAAACGCCTTCGAGATCGAACGCGACGACAAGCGGCTGAAAGCCTTGGAAAAGATCAGATCGTTCAAGCTCAAACTTCCCGGGGATTGGAAGTTTGACCGCGAAGACGCCAATTCCCGCTGATGCGTCGCGCTTCGGATTTTCTCGACACCAGCGTTCTCCTCTATGCTTTTACGGAGGGAGAACGAGCCGAAAAAGCACAGGCACTTTTGGCCGAACCATTCGTTATCAGCGCTCAGGCACTGAACGAGTTTGCCAATGTCGGACGTAAGAAGCTCAAAATGCAGTGGGCCGATATTCGCGAGGCAGTTGATGCACTCGTCGCTTTGTCGGCAACCATCGTTCCTGTAAGTGAGAAGATTACGTTGGCAGGGCTGGACCTTGCCCAGCGCTATCGGCTTTCCTCCTATGATGCAGCTATGCTGGCTGCGGCGATCGAGGGTGGCTGCGAGCGGTTTTATTCGGAGGATCTGCACGGCGGTCTGGTAATCGAGAAACAGTTGACGATCGTCAATCCATTTTGACGGCCCTGCGGAGTCAAGCACGTGCGATCCCGCCGCACTGCGCGGAGTAAAAACTTGACCAGTTCGCCCCGCCGTGGCACCTGTCCGCCAAACAATTCGCCAGCGGAAGAAATCAATTCCCATGACTGCCAACGTGCCCGACCATATGAACCCGAAGCGCTCTTTTCAGGCGCTGATCCTGACGCTGCACAATTACTGGGCCGACAAGGGTTGCGCGGTTCTGCAGCCCTACGACATGGAAGTCGGCGCCGGCACGTTCCATCCGGCGACGACGCTGCGTTCGCTCGGTCCGAAGCCTTGGCGGGCCGCCTATGTCCAGCCGTCCCGCCGCCCGTCCGATGGCCGCTACGGCGAGAACCCGAACCGCCTGCAGCATTATTACCAGTATCAGGTCATCCTGAAGCCCAATCCGCCGAACCTGCAGGAGCTTTACCTCGGCTCACTGAAGGCGATCGGCCTCGATCCGCTGCTGCATGATATCCGCTTCGTCGAGGACGATTGGGAAAGTCCGACGCTCGGCGCATGGGGCCTCGGCTGGGAGTGCTGGTGCGACGGCATGGAAGTCTCGCAGTTCACCTATTTCCAGCAGGTCTGTGGCATCGAATGCGCGCCCGTCGCCGGCGAGCTGACCTATGGTCTGGAGCGTCTTGCTACCTACGTTCAGGGGGTCGACAGCGTCTATGACCTCAATTTCAACGGCCTCGAGGGCGAAGACAAGATCACCTATGGCGACGTCTTCCTCCAGGCCGAGCAGGAATATTCCCGGCACAATTTCGAATATGCCAATACCGAGATGCTGCATCGCCATTTCATCGATGCCGAGAAAGAATGCCAGGCATTGCTGACAGCCGGCGCCCCCGGCGACAGCGAAAATCATCGCCTGCACAAATGCGTCTTTCCGGCCTACGATCAGTGCATCAAGGCGAGCCACGTCTTCAACCTGCTCGATGCTCGCGGCGTCATCTCGGTGACGGAACGTCAGAGTTACATCCTGCGCGTGCGTACGCTCGCCAAGGCCTGCGGCGAGGCCTTCCTGCTGACCGATGCCGGCGGCATCAACTGGAACCGGCAGGCCGCGTAAGCCAATCCCGAGCGGACTTCCCCGAGTTTGGGCCGGGCTAACTGGTTCTTGCTTGCCTGCGATTGTGAAGCCGGGTGACATAGCCGGCAAATCTGCCTACTGTCCCCGTGGTTGCAGTCGCCACGGGGATTTCAGATGTTTATTGTTCTCGCGATCATAATTCTGGCCGTGCTCTATGTCGTTTTCGCCTATAACGGGCTTGTTCGTGCCCGTCAGATCGCGGAAGAAGCATGGTCCGGCATCGACGTGCAGTTGAAGCGTCGCGCCGATCTCATTCCCAATCTGGTTGAAACGGTCAAAGGCTATGCCGGCCATGAGCGCCAGACGTTGGAGGAGGTTGTGGAGCTGCGCAACAAGGCGCAGGCGGTGCCTGCAGGCGACGTCGCCGCCCGAGGTCAGGTGGAGGGCCTGCTGTCGCAGGCTCTCGGCCGTGTGATCGCGCTTGCCGAAGCCTATCCCGATCTCAAGGCTAATACCAACTTCCTCGAATTGCAGCGCTCGCTTGAGAGCGTCGAGGGTGAAATTCAGATGTCGCGCCGCTACTACAACGGTGCCGCGCGCGATCTGAACGTCAGGGTCGAAACTTTCCCGAACAATCTCATCGCCGGTCCCTTCGGCTTCGTTAAGCGGGCCTACTTCGAGATTACCAACGAAGCGGACCGCGCGGTTCCGTCGGTGAAGTTCTGAGATTTCCGCTATCGGTTTTTCATGCGAGGCGCTAAAGGATGCCGACCGCTGGCCATCGGCCGCCTTCCTGACTGACCAAAGAGAACGATGATGGGTAGAGCCAAACTCACGATTATCCCGCCTGGCAAGCCTTTGACCGGACGCGCCATGCCGCCGGGATCGAAGTCGATCACCAACCGCGCGCTGCTGCTGGCAGGCCTTGCCAAGGGCACGAGCCGGCTGACCGGTGCGCTGAAGAGCGACGATACCCGCTATATGGCCGAAGCGCTGCGCGCCATGGGCGTAACGATCGACGAGCCCGACGACACTACATTCATCGTCACCGGCAGCGGCAAGCTGCAGGCGCCGGCAGCCCCTCTCTTCCTCGGCAATGCCGGCACCGCGACGCGCTTCCTGACGGCCGCCGCCGCCCTGGTCGAAGGCAAGGTCGTCGTCGATGGCGATGCCCATATGCGCAAGCGGCCGATCGGCCCGCTGGTCGATGCGCTCCGCTCGCTCGGTGTCGACGCCTCGACGGAAACCGGCTGCCCGCCCGTGACCATCAACGGCACCGGCCGTTTCGAAGCTAACCGCGTGCAGATCGATGGCGGCCTTTCCAGCCAGTATGTCTCGGCGCTGCTGATGATGGCGGCCGGCGGCGACCGCGCCGTCGATGTCGAACTGCTCGGCGAGCATATCGGCGCTCTCGGCTATATCGACCTGACAGTCGCTGCCATGCGCTCTTTCGGCGCCAAGGTCGAGCGCGTGAGCCCCGTCGCCTGGCGCGTCGAACCCACCGGCTATCATGCCGCCGATTTCCTGATCGAGCCGGATGCTTCCGCCGCGACCTATCTCTGGGCGGCGGAAGTTCTGAGCGGCGGCAAGATCGATCTTGGCACCCCGGCGGAACAGTTCTCGCAGCCGGATGCGAAGGCCTATGACCTGATTTCGAAGTTCCCGCATCTGCCCGCCGTCATCGACGGTTCGCAGATGCAGGATGCCATTCCGACGCTCGCCGTTCTTGCCGCCTTCAACGAGACGCCGGTGCGCTTCGTCGGCATCGAGAACCTGCGCGTCAAGGAATGCGACCGCATCCGCGCGCTGTCGAGCGGCCTGTCGCGCATCGTTCCCAACCTCGGCACCGAAGAGGATGACGATCTGATCGTCGCTTCCGATCCAAGCCTTGCGGGAAAAGTGCTGCCGGCCGAGATCGACAGTTTCGCCGATCATCGTATCGCTATGAGCTTCGCCCTTGCGGGCCTCAAGATCGGCGGCATCACCATTCTCGATCCCGATTGCGTCGCCAAGACTTTCCCGTCCTACTGGAACGTGCTGGCTTCGCTGGGTGTCGCTTACGAAGACTGACGCTCCGCCATCTTAAGGGAAGGCTGAGCGCAGACGTATTTCTGACGTGAAGCGGCGCCGGCAACGGCGTCGCGGCCATCCTTTGGGGGAGTGATGACACGGCTTTGCGGGTTCTTCCTGGCTCTGTGCCTGCTGCTTTGCGCAACGGCGGCAACGGCGGCCGAGCTCATCACCAACTTCGATCAAGCGATCGCGCTGCATCGTGACGGCTCCATGCGCGTCGTCGAGACGATCTCCGTCAATGCCGAGGGCCAAAGCATCCGCCGCGGTATCTTCCGGGATTTCCCCCTGACGATGACCGATGCCGGTGGCCGCGAGATCGAGGTGAATTTCAAGGTCGTATCCGTCGAGCGCGATGGGCAGCCGGAGGATTGGCACAGCGAACGTATCAAGGGCGGCGAGCGTATCTATATCGGCAACGCCGAGCGTATCCTGAACCCAGGCTCGCACATATTCCGCCTCACCTACGACACCAATCGTCAAATGCGCTATTTCGGCGATCATGACGAGCTTTATTGGAACGTGACGGGCAACGGCTGGCTGTTCCCCATCCTCAATGCGAAGGCAACAGTCACCTTGCCCGATGGCGCGCAGCCGCAGCAGCTTGCCTTCTTCACCGGGCCGCTCGGCGCTACCGACAAGAATGCAAGTGCGAGCCAACAGGGCAATATCGTTAGCTTCGCAACGACCAGGCCGCTCGCAGCGGCCGAAGGCCTGACGATCGCCATCAAGCTGGCCAAAGGAGCGATCACACCGCCGAGCGACAGCCAGCAATGGGGCTGGTTCCTTCGGGATCACCTCGATACGATTATTGCCATCGCCGGGCTGATCCTGCTGTTTGCCTACTATATGCGAAGCTGGATCGCGGTCGGCCGCGATCCTCGGCCAGGCGTCATGGTCCCGCGCTGGGATCCACCCGAGGGCATTTCGCCGGCACTCGTGAACTATATCGACAACAGGGGCTTCGCCAGTTCCGGCTGGACCGCATTCTCCGCAACGGCGATCGATCTTGCCGTGCGCGGCTATGTCATTCTCGACGACCTGAAGGGAAGGGTGGTCATCCGGCCCACAGGCAAGGCAGGCAGCGATCTCGGCGGTGGCGACAAGGTTCTCATGCAGGCCGTCGGGCCATTCTCGCCGCTTGTTATCGATAAGGCGAATGGCGAGGCGGTGCAGCAGCTCGGCTCGAAATTCCGCAGCGCCATCGAACGCAATCATCGCGGCGAATATTACAAGGCCAATTCGCTCTATGTTATAACAGGTATTGCGCTATCAGTTCTGGTTCTGGCGGCGATCGTCATCTTCGGTCGCTTGCATGAAAATGCCCTGCCGCTAATCATTGTGCCGGGCTTCCTCTCGATTTTCGTGACGATCTTTGCGAGTTCGATCGGCCGCAGGTTTCGCAGGCATAGTGCCAGCCTCGCCCAGCGCATCATTTCGGTACTGATTTTCTCCTTCTTCGGCTTCGTCTTCGTCTCGATTGCGGTCAGCGGCTTTGCCGCCGCGATCGTGCCGCTGTGGGAGGCAGGTCTGCTGCCGCTGGTGGCGGCCATCGTCGGCATTTTCGCGCTCAACGTCGTCTTTTATTTCCTGATGGGAGCGCCGACGCCGCTTGGGCGCAAGATGACGGATGGCATCGCCGGCCTCAGGCAATATCTGACGCTTGCCGAACGCGACCGGATGAACATGCAGGGCGCACCGCAGATGTCGCCGCAGCATTTCGAGAAGCTGTTGCCCTATGCCGTCGCGCTCGGCGTCGAAAAGCCCTGGTCGGGCGCCTTCGAAACGTGGCTCGCCACCGCTGCCGGTGCAACTGCCGCCGCAGCCTATGCGCCGGTCTGGTATTCCGGTGATTTCCGCCCGGGCAATATCGGCGGAACGATCGGCGACTTCTCCTCTTCCATGGCGTCGACCATAGCCTCGACCATTCCCGCCCCAGTATCGAGCTCCTCATCCGCTTTCGGCGATGGCGGAGGAAGTGGCGGCTCCTCCGGCGGTGGCGGCGGCGGCGGAGGCGGCGGCGGATGGTAAATTCGCCGTTTGCCTTGGTGACTTTTGTCGCCGGGCTTGCTAAGTCCGCCCGGATCATTTTTGCCTCAACGTAAAGACAGCTCACATGCCCGATCTCCTTCTCGAACTCCGCTCCGAGGAAATTCCCGCCCGTATGCAGCGCAAGGCTGCCGGCGACCTGAAGAAGCTGGTGACCGATGCCCTGGTCGAAGCGGGTCTTTCCTATGAGGGGGCAAGGGAATATTGGACGCCGCGGCGCCTCACGCTCGACATCCGTGGCCTGACGGCGCGCTCGGCCGATGTGCGCGAGGAGCGCAAGGGTCCGCGCACCGATGCCAACGAGAAGGCGATCGAAGGCTTCCTGCGTGGTGCCGGGCTCTCTTCGATTTCCGAGGCGCAGGTGCAGAGCGACCCGAAGAAGGGCGATTTCTACGTTGCGATCATTTCCAAGCCCGGCCGTGCCGCGGAGGAAATCGTCGCTGCGGTCATGCCCGATATCGTAAGAAACTTTCCCTGGCCGAAATCCATGCGCTGGGGCAAGCCCTCGGTGAAGCCCGGCTCGCTGCGCTGGGTGCGCCCGCTGCAGTCGATCGTCTGCACCTTCGGCACCGAGCATGAAGAGACCGCCGTCATCCCCTTCGAGATCGACGGCATCGTCGCGTCCAACGTGACCTACGGCCATCGCTTCCATGCCCCCGAAGCTATCACGGTCAAGCGCTTCGAGGATTATGCCGCGAGCCTGGAAAAGGCCTATGTCGTTCTGGATGCGGAGCGCCGCAAGGACATCATCCTGCACGACGCGCGCGATGTCGCTTTTGCCAATGGCCTCGAGCTGGTCGAAGACGAAGGCCTGCTGGAGGAAGTCTCCGGCCTCGTCGAGTGGCCGCAGGTGCTGATGGGCTCTTTCGAGGAAGACTATCTGTCGATCCCATCGGAAATCATCCGCCTGACCATCAAGACCAATCAGAAGTGTTTCGTCACGCGCCCGCAAGCCGGTGAGACGCTGTCCAACTGCTTCATTCTCGTTGCCAATATCCAGGCGACGGATGGCGGCAAGGACATCATCCACGGCAACGGCAAGGTCGTGCGCGCCCGTCTGTCCGACGCGCTGCACTTCTGGAAGCGCGACCAGGGCGATCTGCCCGATCTCGAAACGCTGAAAGGCTCCGCTGAAAAGTTCGGCCTCGATCTGAAGAAGCCGCTCGACCAGCGTATGGCAAAGCTCGACGCCCTCAACGTCACCTTCCATGCCAAGCTCGGCAGCCAGGGCGAGCGTGTCGCCCGCATCCGTGCGCTGGCCGCTGACCTCGCCAAGATCACCGGCGCCGATGCCGCCCTTGTCGATCGTGCCGTCGTGCTGGCTAAGGCTGACCTGCGCACCGAAGCCGTCGGCGAATTCCCCGAGCTGCAGGGCGTCATGGGCCGCAAATACGCGTCGCTGCAGGGCGAGACCTCCTCGGTCGCAACGGCGATCGAAGATCACTACAAGCCGCAAGGCCCGTCCGATCGCGTCCCCGAGGACAAGGTTGCGATCACGGTTGCGCTTGCCGACAAGCTGGATACACTCGTCGGCTTCTGGGCAATCGACGAAAAGCCGACAGGCTCGAAGGATCCTTATGCGCTGCGCCGTGCCGCGCTTGGCGTCGTCCGCATCCTCTTGGAGCGCGGCGTGCGCCTGCCGCTGCTCGCGACCACCAGGGATGCCGATCTGCTCGCCTTCTTCCACGATCGCCTCAAGGTTTATCTCCGCGATCTCGGTGCCCGCCATGATCTGATCGACGCCGTGCTGACGCCGGAGGCCGACGATCTGCTGATGGTTGCCCGCCGTGTCGAGGCGCTGACCGCCTTCATCACCTCCGAAGACGGCAAGAACCTGCTCGCCGGCACCAAGCGCGCCACGCAGCTCCTAGCCGCCGAGGAGAAGAAGGGCACCGTTGTTGCCGATGGCGTTTCGGACGCCTTGCTGAAGCTCGATGCCGAAAAAGATCTCTTCGCCGCTGTCAAGGCCGCCTCGGCCGAAGCCTCGGATGCGATCGCCAAGGAAGATTTCCGCTCAGCCATGGCAGCCCTTTCCAAGCTGCGGGCGCCCGTCGACCGCTTCTTCGAAGACGTGCTCGTCAACGACGAAGACGCCGCCATCCGCGCCAATCGCCTGGCGCTGCTGCGCATGATCCGCGAGGCGACCGGCACCGTCGCCGACTTCTCGAAGATTGCGGGATAACGTATGGGGGCGCTATGACCGGAAAGATCCTCGTCAGCGCCTGCCTCATGGGCCATGCCGTCCGTTACGACGGCCGCTCAAAGCCGCTCGTGCATCCAGCGATTGATCGCTGGCGCGACGAGGGGTTGTTGGTGACGATCTGCCCGGAAATGTCTGCCGGCATGGCGGTTCCAAGACCCCCGGCCGAGATTGCAGGCGGCGCCACCGGCGAGGACGTGCTTGCCGGCACCGCAAAGGTGATGGAGATTACCGGCGGTGACGTCACGGCGGAATTTCGCCAGGCGGCGGAAAATGCGGTGGCGCTCGCAAAGGAAACTGGCTGTCGTTATGCCCTGCTGATCGACGGCAGCCCGTCCTGCGGCTCGGGCTTCATCTATGACGGCACATTTTCCGGTGGCCGGCAGAACGGCCGGGGCGTTACCGCGGCGCTGCTCAAGCAGGCCGGCATTGAGGTCTATTCCGATCGCGAGATCGACAGGTTGGTCGAGCGGCTGAAGACGGTAGACTGAATTAGCGACTATTCTCAGCGCAAAGTAAAACCGCCGGACACAAGCCCGGCGGTTTCTTGTCCTCTGGTCTATACGGCTCAGGCGGCGCGGCGATGATCCGCAGCCGGGCGGCCGTCGCTCACGCGGAAGCCGCGGATGAGGGCGAGAAGATCTTCCGTGTCGGCGGCGAGCGTCTCGGCCGATGCGGTGGTCTCTTCGGCCATGGCGGCGTTCTGCTGCGTGGCGGCATCGAGCTGGTTCATCGAAGAGGAGATCGAGCGCAGCGTCGTATCCTGCTCGGAAGCGCTGTGTGCGATCTTCGAGACGATCTCGTTGGCGGCCTTGATCTGGTTGGAGATGCGCTTCAGCGCTTCGCCTGCCTCGCCGACGAGGCGGACACCCTGGTCGACCTGACCGGAGGAGCGGGCGATCTGGTCTTTGATCTCCTTGGCGGCTGCCGCGGAGCGCTGGGCGAGTTCACGCACTTCCTGGGCGACGACGGCAAAGCCCTTGCCGGACTCGCCGGCGCGCGCGGCTTCGACGCCGGCATTGAGCGCCAGCAGGTTGGTCTGGAAGGCGATCTCGTCGATCACGCCGATGATCTTGCCGATTTCTGCCGAGGACTTCTCGATGCCGCTCATCGCCTCGATCGCCTGGGCAACCACAGCATCGCTGCGCGATGCTTCGGCGCTGACGGCATGGACGCGCTTGCTGGCTTCGTCCGCGCCTTCCGCCGTCTGGCGAACGGCGACGGTGAGTTCGTCGAGTGCTGCCGAAGTCTCTTCCAGGCTTGCTGCCTGGCGCTCCGTGCGCTGCGACAGCTCGTTGGAGGCGCGACGGATCTCTTCCTTGCTGAGGCCGATGTCGTTGCCCTTGGCGTTGACGCGCCCCATCGCGGCTTCAAGATGCGACAGTGCTTCATTGAAGTTGTTGCGGAGACCGGCGTAGCTTGCACCGAGATCGCCGCAGCGTACCGTCAGGTCGCCACGAGCGAGGTCCTCGAGCGACTTGCCGATGACGGAGACGACGCGCGCCTGTTCGCGTGCTTCGTCCTGCTGCTGGCGCAGGTTCTGCTCACGCTCATTGCTGATTTCGAGCTCCTGCGCTGCCTGGCGATCCGAAAGGGCATGGCGTTCGCGGATCTTTTCCTGCAACGCCTGCGTCGCCTTGGCCATCAGGCCGATTTCGTTGCGCATCTCGGCATGCGGGATGACCGTCGTAACATCCTCGTCGGCCACGGCCTTGAGGGCAATGTGAACGTCGGCGAGCGGCTTGGTGATCCCGCGAATGAAATAGAAGGCCGCGCCGATGCCGATGACGAAGATGATGCCGCAGACCAGCAGGGCGCGCCATATCGTCGTATTGATCTGCGCCTCGAGGTCGTCCATGTAGACGCCGCAGCCGAGCACGATCTGCCAGGGCGTGAAAGCCGCCGAATAGCTGCCCTTCAGGAAGAAGTCGCTATTGGGATGGCCGGGCTTGTTCCAGTAATAGATCGTGCGGCCGCCGCCTTTGATGGCCTTTTCGACCATTTCCTTGCTGAAATGAGTGCCGTTCTTGTCGACCTGCGAGGACATGTCCTTGCCGATATTGACCGGGCTCGGATGAATGCGCTGGATGACATTGAAGTCGAAGCCGAAGAAATAGCCTGCTGGCGCGAAGCTGACATGCGACAGGATCTTGAAGGCTTCGGCCTGGGCTGCCTCATGGGTCATCTCGCCGGATTTTTCGCGCTGATAATACTGGTCCAAAATTGAGATGCCCGATTCGACCTGCGTGCGCAGCATATCGAAGCGGTCGTCATAAATGGAATCGGCCTGGGACCGGATCTGGAAATAGGTGGTCACGGCAAAGGCGGCCATCAGGACGCCAAGCAGGGCAAATAGTTGATGTGAAATCTTGAGATTCTTCATGGTGGCTCCCGCAGGTAGGTGAATACCGGTGCGGTATCCTACCGCCTGTGCGATCGCCTGAGAGAACCTCAATACGCTTGCCGCCGCTCGAATGACATGCTGCTGTCCGGTAGGCAGTAAAATCGCTGCTTATGTCTAAGAAAGCTTTAATTGCGGGAGGGCGGTTGTGTTGTTTCTGCAATTGAAACCGAAGATATGCTCTCGAACTAAAAATAATACTTATTTTGATTTTGCGAAAAACTTCGGAATGGATTGAGCTTTGCGATGTTGTATTTAGACAAATCTAGTATCAAAAAGTATATTTTCGACAGTGTGACTGCTTGCCGAAGTCGGAGGCCGCGAGCGTAGAACCTTTCCGCTTTTCTTCGAATCGCGAAAACGCTCTACTGGCGGAGCTGGAAGCTGGAGAGATCGAGCGGCGCCGGCTGGCGAGTTGCGGAGGGACTCGGCAAGGCTGCCGTCTGCGCCGTCATGTCGATACCGTCGCCGGCAGTCGCCAGCGCCTCGGGCGTCGGTTTGCTCATGAATGTAACAGGCGAGCCGCCCATCCAGGCTTCGGTGCGCACGACCTTCGTCTGGCCATCGACGTTACGCACGGTGATGGATTGTGTGCCGGGCTCCAGCGTCGGCACCGCGTATTCCTTTTCCATGGCCTGCGGCTTGAGGGGAGGGCAGTCGGCGCAGCTCTTGTCGACAATGCTGCCATTGCCGCCGATCATCGTGCCGTCGATCGGCTGGATCGACGACGCCATCGCAGAGCCGCTGGCCAGTACGCACGCCAAGGTCAGGAAGAAGAAACGCATAACAAGGAACTCCGCCTATACTGGCGAAGACATTAGCGTCCCTTTGTTTCCATAGAGTCAGGAGATTAGGTAAAAATTTAATGGACTTCCGATTGCGGCTCCGGTGCGATCTTTACGTCTCGCGCTCGACCGCACGCCAGCCGATATCATTGCGATAGAAACCGTTTTCCCACTTCACCTCGCGGGCCAGGGCATAGGCGCGTTCTTTTGCTTCGCCAACCGTCTTGCCCGTCGCGGTAATGTTCAGCACGCGGCCGCCGGTTGCGACCAGCGCCCCGTCCTTCAGGCCTGTGCCGGCATGAAACACCTTGGTGCCTTCGCCGTCCGCCGGCAGCGCCGTGATCGGCGTGTTCTTGGCGTAGGAACCTGGATAGCCTTTCGAGGCCATGACGATGGTCAGCGCCGGGTCGTCGCGCCATTCCGCCGTCACCTGATCCAGCGTGCCGTTGGCGCATGCAAGGAGCAGCGGCAGCAGATCGCTCTTCAGTCGCATCATCAGCACCTGGCATTCCGGATCGCCGAAACGGACATTGTATTCGATCAGTTCGGGACCCTTGGCGGTGATCATCAGTCCGGCGAAGAAGACGCCGCTGAAGGGATGGCCGCTTTCCGCCATGCCGCGCATCGTCGGCTCGATGATCTCCTTCATGGTACGCTCGACCATTTCGGGCGTCATGACGGGGGCAGGGGAATAGGCGCCCATGCCGCCGGTGTTCGGTCCGGTGTCGCCGTCGCCGACGCGCTTGTGGTCCTGCGCGGTCGCGAGCGCCAGCGCATGCTTGCCGTCGCAAAGGCAGAAGAAGCTTGCCTCTTCGCCGTCGAGATAGGCTTCGATCACCACCTCCGCACCGGCCTCGCCGAACGCGCCCTCGAAGCAATCGTCGATCGCGGCAAGCGCTTCATCGACGGTCATGGCGACGGTGACGCCCTTGCCCGCTGCAAGGCCGTCCGCCTTCACGACGATCGGCGTGCCCTGAGCGCGGACATAGGCCTTTGCCTTCGGCGCATTGTTGAAGCGCTGGTAGGCGCCTGTGGGAATGTTGTAGCGGGTGCAGATATCCTTGGTGAAACCCTTCGACCCTTCGAGCTGGGCCGCTGCTGCGGAAGGGCCGAAGGCGGCGATGCCGGCGGCGCGCAGCCTGTCGGCAATGCCGGCAACGAGCGGAGCTTCCGGGCCGACCACGACAAAGTCGATGGCCTTCTCCTTGCAGAAGGCGACGACGGCATCGTGATCGTCGATATCGAGCGCTGTGAGCGTCGCATGCTCGGCAATGCCGGGATTGCCGGGTGCAGCATAGAATTCCGTCATGAGAGGCGATTGCGCCAGTTTCCAGGCCAGTGCGTGCTCGCGTCCGCCCGATCCGATCAACAGAACTCTCATGGCTTGCCCTTTCGTTGCGTCCTTTTGCGCGGTTAAGGGGGCTGGAGCCAAAGGTCAAGCGGCAAATCCTGTGGAGGCAGGGCCGGCAACATTGCCATGCCTTTTTATCCCGCTAAAGCGGAAGCGGTTTCGGGCTCACGCCGCCTCCGCGCCCTGATTGGCGTGTTCCGTGACGAAAACCGCTTCTTATGTCCACGGGATCATGCTTATGGTCCCCTTACGATTGTCCAGTTCAGAGAGACACATGTCCGCCGATATCCGTTCCCTTGCTGCTACCATCGCCGCCGAGATCAACTCCCGCCCGGATCAGGCCAAGGCCGCCATCGAGCTCTTGGACGAAGGCGCAACGGTGCCCTTCATCGCCCGCTACCGCAAGGAAGTGACCGGTGGCCTCGACGATACGCAGCTTCGTACTCTGTCGGAACGTCTGGTCTATCTGCGTGAGCTGGAAGCCCGCCGCGCCGCTATCATCGAATCCATCACCAGCCAGGGCAAGATGACCGACGAGCTGATGAGCAAGGTTGCAACCGTCGGCACCAAGGCTGAGCTGGAAGACCTTTATCTGCCCTACAAGCCGAAGCGCCGCACGCGCGCCGAAATTGCGAGGGAGCGCGGCCTCGGCCCATTGGCCGACACGATCTTTGCGGATCGCTCCAAAGAGCCCGCGATTCTCGCCGAAGGCTTTATCACGGCCGATGTGCCTGACGTGAAAACGGCGCTGGAAGGCGCGCGCGATATCATCGCCGAAGGCATTGCCGAAAATGCAGACCTGCTCGGCAAGCTGCGCAATTACATGAAGACCAATGCCACCCTGAAGGCCGTTGTCGTCGACGGCAAGCAGGAAGCAGGCGCCAAATTCTCGGATTATTTCGCCCATCAGGAACGCTGGGCGACGGCTCCCGGCCATCGTGCGCTCGCCATGCTGCGCGGCTGGAACGAAGAAGTCCTGACGCTGACCATCGAGGTCGATACCGATGCCGTCTCGCCCAACAAGGCGGTCGAACGCATGGTCACTGCGGCCTATGACATCGGCGGGAGCCGTCCGGGCGACCGCTGGCTGACGGAGGTCGCAAGCTGGACCTGGCGGGTAAAGCTTTCCATGTCGCTGTCGCTCGACCTGATGCGCGAATTGCGCGAGCGCGCCGAAGAAGAGGCGATCCACGTTTTCGCCCGCAATCTGAAGGATCTGCTTTTGGCGGCCCCTGCCGGTTCGCGCGCCACCATGGGGCTCGATCCGGGCATCCGCACCGGCGTCAAGGTTGCCGTGGTCGATGGCACCGGCAAGCTCCTGGAAACGACGACAGTCTATCCCTTTCCGCCGAAGAACGACGTGCGCGGTACGCAGGCTGCCTTGGCGGCACTGATCCGCAAGCACAAGGTAGAGCTGATTTCCATCGGCAACGGCACGGGCAGCCGCGAAACCGAGAAGCTGGTGGCCGACATGCTGGCCGAACTGCCCGCACCGAAACCCACCAAGGTCATCGTCTCCGAAGCCGGCGCATCTGTCTATTCAGCCTCGGAAACGGCGGCGCTCGAATTCCCCGGCCTCGATGTCTCGCTGCGTGGCGCCGTCTCCATCGCCCGCCGTCTGCAGGACCCGCTGGCCGAACTGGTGAAGATCGAGCCGAAGTCGATCGGCGTCGGTCAGTACCAGCACGATGTCGACCAGCAGAAGCTGTCGCGCTCGCTGGATGCGGTGGTCGAGGACGCGGTGAATGCCGTCGGCGTCGATCTCAACACGGCTTCGGCGCCGCTGCTGGCCCGTGTCTCCGGCCTCGGCCCGTCGATCGCCGATGCCATCGTCAAGCATCGTGACGGCGAGGGCGCGTTCGAGACGCGCCGCGATCTCCTGAAGGTCGCCCGCCTCGGCCAGCGTACGTTCGAGCAATGCGCCGGCTTCCTGCGCATTCCCAACGGCAAGGAGCCGCTCGACGCTTCCTCCGTGCATCCGGAAGCCTATGGAGTCGCCAAGAAGATCGTTGCCGCCTGCGGCCGCGACCTGCGCACCCTGATGGGCGATACGGCGACGCTGAAGGCCGTCGATCCCAGGCAGTTTATTGACGAGAAGTTCGGTCTGCCGACCGTGCGCGACATCATCGCCGAGCTGGAAAAGCCGGGCCGGGACCCGCGCCCGAGCTTCAAGACCGCAACCTTTGCCGAAGGCGTCAACGAGATCGGCGACCTCAAGCCCGGAATGCTGCTGGAAGGCACGGTGACCAATGTCGCCGCTTTCGGAGCCTTCGTCGATATCGGCGTCCATCAGGACGGTTTGGTGCATGTCTCGCAATTGGCGGACCGCTTCATCAAGGACCCGCACGAGGTCGTGAAGGCCGGCGACGTCGTCAAGGTCAGGGTCGTGGAAGTCGATGTCAAGCGTAAGCGAATCGGTCTCTCGATGCGAAAAGACGGCAGCGCTGTAGCGGCTTCGTCCGGGCGGGAGTCGCGCGAGCAGGGTGGCGCGCGCAACGCTGGGGTTAAGGCAAATGCCCGTCCGAAGACCGAACAGCAGGGTAGTTTTGGCGCTGCATTGGCGGATGCACTCAAACGAAAATAAGGACTTAGCGGAACTTAATGCAAGAATGCCACACTCTGGCAGAGTTGTTGCCAGAGTGCCAACGACTATGGAAGGGTGAGCTTGCCACAATGCCGGGAGGCGTTAAAGTTGCCTTAATGTCATAACATTCGAGGCGTCCATGGCGTCGGCACTTTTTCCTCTCATCAAGAAACTCATCCGTAAAGGTTCGCTCAAACTTACGCTTGCATCCGGCGAGACCCATGTGGTCGGCGATGGAACCGGCGATACGGTGGCTATTCGTTTTGCCGATCAGCAGGCCGAAGACGCCATCGCCCGCGATCCGACGCTCAAGCTCGGCGAAATGTATATGGAAGGCCGCTTCATCCTGGAGCAGGGGGATATCTACGAATTCCTCTCGCTGGTGAAGCAGAATACGACCAATGAGGTCTTCGATTTCCGCATGGCGGCGCTGCTGGTCGGCCGCATCGCCTGGCAGCAGATCAAGAGCCGCTCGCCGATCAACCGCAACAAATACAATGTTGCACATCATTACGATCTCTCAGCGAAGCTGTTCGATCTGTTCCTTGATGAGGATTGGCAATATTCCTGCGCCTATTTCAATCCGCCCGGCATTAGCCTCTACGAAGCGCAGCTGGCCAAGAAGCGCCACATCGCCGCCAAGCTTTTGGTCGAGCCCGGTCAGAAGGTGCTGGAGATCGGCTCCGGCTGGGGCGGCATGGCCATGTATCTTGCAGAAGCCTATCCCGGCCTCGACGTGACGGGTATCACGCTCAGCGAAGAGCAGCTCAAGGTATCGCGCGAGCGGGCGGCCAAGCGCGGCCTCTCCGATCGCGTCCGCTTCGAGCTGCAGGACTATCGCTATATGACCGGCAAGAAGTTCGACCGCATCGTCTCGGTCGGCATGTTCGAACATGTCGGCATCGGCGACTACGGCAAGTTCTTCCGCAAGGTGTCTGAACTGCTTGACGACAACGGCGTCATGCTGCTGCATTCCATCGCCCGTCCGAAGCCGAGCTATGCTACCAACGCCTTCATCGAAAAGTATATTTTCCCCGGCGGCTATATTCCGTCGGTCGGCGAGACCGCGCCGCCGCTGGAAAAGGCCGGTCTGCTCACCAGGGATATCGAGACCCTGCCGATGCACTATGCCTATACGCTCCGGCACTGGCGCAACCGCTTCGTCGCACGCAAGGCCGATGCCGTCGCGCTCTACGACGAGAAGTTCTTCCGCATGTGGGAGTTCTATCTGGCCGGTTCCGAAATGGGCTTCCGCTGGGACGAACTGTTCATCATGCAGCTCCAGATCGCCAAGAACCAGTTCGCCGTGCCGGACAACCGCAATTACATCGCGGAGCGCGAAGCGAAGCTGAAGGAATTCGAAGCAGCGCGCGCACCTCTGGAAAAGGTGACATTCTGAGCCTCTGTTATGGCGCCGTCTGATAGGGCCGGACCGTGGAGATTTACGGTCCGGCTTTTCTATTCATGCCTGTATGTCGCCGAAGTCGCTATCTGCCGACATGGACTGTGAAGGTTCCGTCCTGCACCGTACCGTCGGTGTTCAGTCCCGTAAGGCGCATAGTGAATTGATCGGTGCCCGAGAAACCTGGGTTGGGCGTGTAGTAGACAATGTTCCCCTGGACCGTCTTGCCCGAGCATAGGTAGGCATTGCTGTCTTTCGAAAACTTTGCCGCGACCGGACCGTGCTCGACGTCAACCTTGCCATGCGCCGGCGCTTTGACGACGCCCGTATAGGGGAATCCTGCAAAGGTGCAGTCCTGTTTCACAAGCGAAGCACTCGTAATCTTCGTCTTCTTGCCGGGCGCGACCCTTCCCGAAAAATGGCTTTGCTTTGCCCCGCCGATCGGAGTGCCGACGCAGCCGGAAAGCGCCATGCCGGCGCTGAGGGCCAGACCTAGGGAGATCAGTGATATGCTCTTCATTCGTTTCTCATTTTTTGAAATTGGAGGCTGCGAGATGGTGGGCGTTTGGCAGGTTTCAGCCATTACCCACGATTGAGTATTCTATACAGAGATTAAATCATTGCGATAGATTGACGCATGCCAAACGGCATCCGGACTGGAGCAACCCGAATTTGATGTTCTGATCGAATTCGACGCCTTGTGGTTAAGAGAGCGGTAACGCGATCCGCATAATTTGAGCCAACTCTCGGGCTGTGTGCATGGCCCTTTTTTGTATTGCGTATCACGGAGTTGCATTGTGTTTGCGAAGTCGCGTCTTTTCCTCATCCTCGGCCTCTCTGTCGCCCATGCCGGCGCCGCTTACGCGGGTGACGGCCAGCATTTCTGGTCGGGCAATTGGTATCTAAGCGTCGGCGCAGCCGGTTTTTCTGCGCCGAAATTCGAAGGTGGCAAGCACAACAAGCTGCAATGGTCGCCGCTCGTCTCCGTTGGCCGGCAAGGGCCGGGTCCACGCTTCTCCTCGCGCAACGACAATCCGTCCTTCGCTCTCATCGAGAGCGACGCCTTTCGTGTCGGCATCGTCGGCAAGTTCGTGCCGAGCCGCGACAGCAGCGATGGCCGCGAGTTGCGGGGGCTGAAAAAGGTCAAGTGGGGCCTTGAAGCCGGCGGTTTTGCTGAAGCTTATCCGACCGATTGGCTGCGCGCCCGTGTCGAAGTCCGGCAGGGTATCCGCGCCCACAGCGGCGTCGTCGCGGACGCCGCCCTCGATGCCTTTACCGATATCACGCCCGAGCTGCGCCTCTCTGGCGGTCCGCGCATGACGCTCGCCAGCAGCGACTATTTCGGCACCTACTACGGCGTCAATGCGCGCGAATCGGCAGCTTCCGGCCTCAGCCGCTACAATCCGGGCGGCGGCGTAAAATCCGTCGGTCTGGGCGGCGCCCTGACCTGGAAGGCCACCGAGAACTGGACCACCAGCACCTTCCTCGAATACACCCGGCTTACCGGCCCTGCCGCCGATAGTAGCCTCGTGCGCGAGCGCGGAGACCGCAACCAGCTCCTGGTCGGCGTTTCCGCGAGCTACAAGTTCAATTTCACGACATACTGAAAGTGAGCGGGACTGGGAGCATGATGACGAAAAGTGTCCTCTGACTCCCGCATCCCGCCGCTTGACCTTCGACGTCGGATATCACTACTACTCGCCTATGCAAAAGACAGGCGACATCAATGGGCGCGTCGCTGACGCGCCGTCCGGCAACTGGGTCTATCGCGTTCTGCCCCCGGCGTTGTGGCCCTATGCCCAGCTTGCGCGCTGGGACAGGCCGATCGGCTGGCAGCTCCTGATGTGGCCATGCTTCTGGTCCGTCGCTCTTGCGGCCAATGCCTCCATCGCCATGGGGCATGGTTCGCCGGGCTTCGTGGTGATCTACCATCTCGTCCTTTATTTCATTGGGGCCGTCGCCATGCGCGGCGCCGGCTGCACCTACAACGATCTGGTCGACCATCAGATCGATATGTCGGTGGCCCGCACGCGTTCCCGTCCCCTGCCGTCAGGCCGTGTGACGCGCGCGCAGGCCAAGGTGTTCATTGCGCTGCAGGCCCTGGTCGGCCTGTTCGTGCTGCTTCAATTCAACTGGTTCGCAGTCGTTCTCGGCGTGCTGTCGCTCGGCATCGTCGCGCTCTATCCCTTTGCAAAGCGCTTTACCGATTGGCCGCAGTTCTTCCTCGGCCTTGCATTTTCCTGGGGCGCCCTGATGGGCTGGGCAGGCCTCTTCGCCAGCCTTTCGTTTGCTTCGGTCGTGCTCTATCTCGCCGCCATCCTCTGGACGATCGGCTACGACACGATCTACGCCCATCAGGATAAGGAGGACGACGAGCTGATCGGCGTGCGTTCGACCGCGCGGCTTTTCGGTGACCGGACGCGTCTCTGGCTGGTCGGGCTCTATGGAGCGGCGCTGCTGCTGATGCTGGTGTCCTTCGCGCTCGCTGGTACGAGCTGGCTCGCCTATGCCGGTCTGATCGTCGCCGGCGGCATGTTCGCCTATCAGATCGCCGTACTCGACATCAACGATGCCGAGCAATGCCTTGCCCTCTTCAAATCGAACAATCGGGTTGGGCTGATCATTTTTGCCGGCCTTTTCCTGTCGTTCCTGTTTCTTGTTCCCTAAAGCATGTCGCGCAAAAGTGCGCAGCGGTTTTGCGACGGCGACATGCGCGAAATCAAACAGCTAAAGCACGGGAAGCGAATCTGAAAGATCGCGACGTGCTTTTAGAGCATGATGCCGAAAAGTGCGAGCGGTTTTCGGACGACATCATGCTCTACTTCTTTGATTTTAGAGCGGATTCAGATTTTAGGTCGATTCGACCTAAAATCATCCGGCTCTAGAGGGACGTCCTTTCTTGTCGAGCGCTGACGGGAAAGTTCCGTTGACGCAATAAAGATTTCGGCCGTGGGATTATCCGTCCCACGGCCGAGTTTCCAGAATGGTCGAATTTGGATAAGGCGCGGCTCAATGCCTTGCGATGATCTCGCGGCCTTCGATCTTCATCTTGACGCCGAGCTTGCCGGTCGTGCGGCGCACGAGGAAGCGGAGGCGGCGGTTTGCGAAATAGGAATGGCGGCGACGCGGCTGGCTGTCCTGCGAGCGGACGCCGCCGAGATGCTCTTCCAGCGGACGGGCGATGCCGTCGGCTTCGATCATCAGCATCGGAATGCGGAAGGCTTCCGACCACGAGCGCCAGTCGGCTGCGATGTCGCTCAGGTCGTGAGCGACGAGAAGGGGAATGCAGAGATCCGGATCGGAGTGATGCAGTTCCAGCGTGACGGTGACTTCGCCGTCGCCATGGTCGATGGCACGGGCCGCGACACCCTGGAAAGCGCGCTTGGGCAAGGCGACGGACAGCGGCAGGCCGCTGGACGGCAGGATCTTACGCAGCACTGCGCCACGCTCGTCGATCGTAATGGTGACGTCACCCTCGGCACCTCGCATGGCATAGCTGACCTGTTGCGGAAAGCGCGCCGGATCGAGCCGCAGTGTGGTTCCAGCCCAGTCGGGCTTCAGGACGGTATTAGTCATCGATTCTCTACCCTTGCTTTACCTGAGAGCCGGTTTTTCCGGTCTTCTCTCGGAGAACTTCTGTCCTCTCGTTGTTGGGCAGATTAGGCGCCGTCCCTTCCGGACAGCTTAAAAATCGAGGTTAAGAAAACTTTGCGTCCTCAAATGGTTAGCAAAGTCGAATGCATCAGGGTTTCCATAATGTGAATACACGGCAGGGCGGTGCGTCAAAGCGGTGCACGCATAAGATGAGACAGTGTAAGTCTCGGGTAAGGTTTGTATGAAATAATGGAGACTAGATTCGCCCCCTTTATTAGAGATCTATTGGGATCCCGCTGATGATTTCCACCTATCTTGGTTATACGATCGCAACCAGAGATATGGCGACCTCGCTCAATCAGGTGGCGCAGCAGTCGCAAAACAAGCGTTTGATCGACTATTACAACGCCAATATCGGCAAAGTAACCAATATCGACGACTTCCTGAATGACTATCAGCTATACAGTTATGCCATGGAAGCCTACGGGCTTTCGGACATGACCTATGCCAAGGCCTTTATGAAACAGGTCCTGACCAGCGACCTCAGTGACTCCAGCAGTTTTGCGAACAAGCTGACCGATCCGCGCTATAAGGAGTTTGCTGCCGCGTTCAATTTCGGAACGGGCACGACCAATACGGCGCAAACCAGCGCGCAGGAAGACGATCTGATCGGCCTTTATAAGCAGTCGTTTACGAATGAGCAGACAGCGGCGGCGACCGAAACGAGCTATTACAGTCAGAATATTGGCTCCGTGAAAACGGTCGATGATCTTCTTGGCAATACGCGCCTGCGCAACTATGTGCTGCAGGCCTACGGCATCGATCCAAGCGACATATCCAATTCCGTGCTGAAACAGATGCTGACGAGCGATACCAGCGATCCCAACAGCTTTGTCAATCAGAACGGCAGCGCCGCCGACAAGGCGCTGGTGGCGGAATTCAATTTCAATGCGGACGGCACCGTCAAGACATCGACGCCCGACAGCGATACGGCTTATTACGAGGCCAACATCGGCAAGGTCACGTCGGTCTCTCAGCTCACATCCGATCCGCAGCTGTTTCAATACGTCAAGACGGCGTTCAATATTCCTTCCTACATCACGGCGGACCAGTTCCAGGCATCCGCCCAGGACGCCGCCACCGCAAATTCGAATGGGCTGACCGCCGTCATGGCTCAGTTCAACTTCCAGAGCGACGGAACCGTCGCTTCGGGCTCGCAGGCGCAGACAGCGGCCCAGATCAGCGCCACGACATCGGGATATACCGCGAATTATCCAGCAGGGCCGCAGACCCTTGGCCAGCAGGCCGATGTGATGAGTGCATATAATTCAATCGTGCCCTCATTCACCACCAGCGTCGGCGCAACCGACAACGATCTGTATTACAAGAGCCACATCGGCTCCATCACGTCGATCGATCAGCTGACATCGGACACGCGTCTCCTCAACTACGTCAAGACGGCTTATGGCATCGACCCGACGACGCCTGCCATCGTCTTCAAGAATGCCGTGGCCGATCCGACGACCGCTTCCATCTTCGGCCTGACGAACTTTGTTTCCCAATTCAATTTCCAGTCGGACGGTACGGTAGCATCCGGTCAGACGGCGCAGTCTCAGCCCGAGACCGACGCGGCCTCCAAGGCCTATATGACCAATTACCAGACGTCGCAGTCGACCCTGACCACCGATGCGGTCAACAACTACAAGAACCGCATCTCCAGCGTGAAGAACATCAAGGAGTTTTTCGCGAGCAATACAGCCACCGGCACGTCCGGGACCATTCCGCAGCTCTATCAGATGGCACTGCGTGCCTATGGTATCGGCGAGAATGAGGTGACAAAGTCCGAACTCACCAAGATTCTCGAAAGCGATCCGTATAATTCGAAGAGCTATGTCAGTTCGCTCAAGGATTCCCGCTTCACCGAACTCGCCAAGGCGTTCAATTTCGACAGCAGCGGCAAGCTGAAGGCTCCAGTGCAGGCTCTGTCGCAAACGCAGATCAACAGCTACATCTCCGAATATTCCAGCCACAGTACGGCCGGCTTGACCGGCACCGTATTGACGAAGGCGACCAGCGATGCCAAGACCGCCGGCACCTATTTCGCGAGCAACATCGGCAAGGTAAGCACTGTCACGGATCTGCTGGCCGACAGCAAGCTGACCAACTTCATTCTGACCGCCAACGGCATCGATCCCAAAACCGTCAGTACCGCGACATTGAAGAAGGCGTTCGCGTCCGATCCGTCCAATTCGAAAAGTTTCGTCAACACGACTGACGGTGCCAAGTTCAAGAGCATCGTCGAAGCCTTCAATTTCGGCACCGACGGGAAGCTGACCGACAGCAAGCTCGGCACGGCGGAAAACCAGGGTGCTCTGGCAGCGACCAACGATCTCTATCTGCACCAGACGCTGGAAGATCAGCAAGGCGAGACCAATCCCGGCGTGCGATTGGCGCTCTATTTCCAGCGCAAGGCGCCGGATATCAACTCGATCTATGACATCATGGGTGACGCGGCGCTCTATGAGGTGGTTACGACCACCTACAAGCTGCCGAGCTCCATCTCCAGCATGGATGTCACCAATCAGGCCAAGATGCTGGGCAATTTCATCAATGTGAGCGACCTGAAGGACCCGGACAAGGTCAACAAGCTCCTGCAGCGCTTCTCGGCGATGTATGACCTGCAGAACAATACGACATCCTCGACATCGCCTGCGCTCTCGATTCTCACGAGCTCTTCCTCGGGCGTCGGCATCAGTGCCGACACGCTGCTTTCCATCGCGCAGTTGTCCTCGTCGAACTAACGGGACTCCACAAAATATTTAACCCGGCCCCAGCTGCGCTTTCGCGTGGCCGGGTAGCTTTCATGTACTTGTTTCTGCTTGATTTTTAAGGTGATTTAAACGCCCATGAAGGGAGCGGAATGGCTGCTTTCGATAACGGCAGGAAGGAACTTATTAACCATCCTTGCCCTATTCGAATTGAGAAGCCAACGGCAATATCAATGACTGGGTTGCAGGTCTCATGCGTCTTTCCCGAACGACAGTTTCCAATGCGTCACAAGGCGTCCAGCCGGAGGGCGATCTCGACCCGGAGCAGGCAGCCGAAGAGGCGCGCCGCGCCGAACAGATCGCCGCTCGCCGCGCGTTCCTGGAAGAGAAGATTCGCACTGCCCGCGAAGCCAAGCGCAAGGCCGAAGAGCAGCGCCGCGCCGAGGAAAAGCGCCTTGCCGAAGAGGTGAGGAAGCGCACCGCCGCCGCTCCCCCGCCGGTTGTAGAGGCATTGCAGGCTGCCGCAGTGACGAGCGAGCAGGAAATGCCCGTTCTTCCTCAGGGAATTTCCGCTGAAGATCTTGCATCGCCCGGCTGGCAGAATGCCTTCCTGATGGGACCGAACGTGCGGTTTACCCGCACGCGTGAAAACGAAATCATCAGCCGCCGTCCGCCGGCGGAACCGCAGGCCGAAGCCGGGCCACGAGTTGCCTCGCATGCGGCCATGCGGGTGATGGAGCCGCCGGCCGTCGCAGCTCCGATTGTTGCCCCAGTAGTTGCCGCCGCTCCCCAGCCGGTGCCATCAGCCGAGTTCCATCTGCCGCCGCTGGAGGACATGCCTTTTGCCGTGCAAAGCTACATACCGATAGTAATTCAGAATTCTCCGGCAAACGAGCCGGACGCATTGGAGATGACCGTTATCGCTACCGCATTCTCGAAAGCTCCCGCGATCGCGCTGGATGCTTCCCCTGTTCAGTCAAGTGTTCCCGAGCCCGTAGCCGCGCCTGTGGTCGAGTCGCGTCTTGCCCATCTTTCCGATTTCGCTTTCTGGGATGCGATGCCGTTCGACGGCGAGTTCGTCTCCGCCCTCAAGGGCGAGCCGAAGCAGCCTGAAACGCCGCAGCGGCCAGAAGTCGATGCCGAATCGATCATTTCGAAGTTCCGCGTCGTCGAGTGCCGCCGTCCCGCTGCTGCTACCGAGACGCAGCCCGTCGTCGTGCTGTCTCCGGCGGTAGAGGTCGCAGCACCAGTCGAAACTGTTTCCAGCGAGCCGGCGGCAGATCTCAGCACGCCGGCCATGGACGAGCTTGCGGCGCTGGAGGCGGCCGTTCTGGCGCCAACCATCGAGGTGGTACCCGCCGTTGGCGAAGCCGCGCAGCAGCCTGTGGTCGAGCCAGCCGAAACATTCGTGCCGCCCGCTTTCGTAACCGCGGTTTACGGCGCCGAACCGGCCGCCGAAATCCGCGCCGCTCCGGTCATGGTCGTGGCGCCCATGCCGACCAAGGTTGTCG
Organism: Rhizobium sp. UFLA01-1127; assembly: GCF_059803845.1. NCBI lineage: Bacteria > Pseudomonadati > Pseudomonadota > Alphaproteobacteria > Hyphomicrobiales > Rhizobiaceae > Rhizobium > Rhizobium sp. UFLA01-1127. Next base: position 40,830 of record NZ_JAUQTZ010000001.1, read on the forward strand.
CTCCGACTTTCGCCGAGCCGGTCGTCAAGGCTGCCCCCACCATTCCAGCCGTCGAAGCCGCAGCGCAGCGTTTGATCGATGCGCCGCCGTTGCGGATCGCACCGCGCCGGCCCGCATCGCTGACGCCGCCCGAGTGGCGGCCGATCGCCCGCTCTGCTGACGGTGAATACGAGCTGCCGCCGCGCGAGCTGCTGCAGGAGCCTGCCGTGCGTTCAGGCGTGATCATGACGCAGGAAACGCTGGAGCAGAATGCCGGTCTTCTGGAAAGTGTGCTGGAGGATTTCGGCGTCAAGGGCGAGATCATCCATGTCCGTCCCGGCCCGGTCGTCACCCTTTATGAGTTCGAGCCGGCACCCGGCGTCAAATCCTCCCGCGTCATCAATCTCGCAGACGATATCGCCCGCTCGATGTCGGCGCTCTCGGCGCGCGTCGCCGTCGTTCCCGGCCGCAACGTCATCGGCATCGAACTGCCGAACGTCAACCGCGAGACCGTCTATTTCCGCGAGATGATCGATTCGCCCGATTTCGAGAAGAGCGGCTACAAGCTCGCTCTCGGCCTCGGCAAGACCATCGGCGGCGAGCCCGTCATCGCCGAACTCGCGAAGATGCCGCATCTGCTCGTGGCCGGCACCACTGGGTCGGGCAAGTCCGTTGCCATCAATACCATGATCCTGTCGCTGCTCTATCGCATGACGCCGGAACAGTGCCGTCTGATCATGGTCGATCCGAAGATGCTGGAACTCTCCGTCTATGACGGTATCCCGCACCTCCTGACCCCCGTCGTCACCGATCCCAAGAAGGCCGTGATGGCGCTGAAATGGGCGGTGCGCGAAATGGAGGATCGCTACAAGAAAATGTCGCGCCTCGGTGTGCGCAATATCGACGGCTACAACAGCCGCGTTGCCTCCGCCAAGGAAAAGGGCGAGACGATTCACGTCATGGTCCAGACCGGCTTCGATAAAGGCACCGGTGCTCCGATCGAAGAACAGCAGGAAATGGACCTGACGCCGATGCCCTATATCGTCGTTATCGTCGACGAGATGGCCGACCTGATGATGGTCGCCGGCAAGGAAATCGAAGGCGCGATCCAGCGTTTGGCGCAGATGGCGCGCGCCGCCGGCATCCATCTGATCATGGCGACGCAGCGTCCTTCGGTCGACGTCATCACCGGCACGATCAAGGCGAATTTCCCGACGCGCATCTCCTTCCAGGTGACCTCGAAGATCGACAGCCGTACCATTCTCGGGGAGCAGGGTGCCGAACAGCTCCTCGGCCAGGGCGACATGCTGCACATGGCCGGCGGCGGCCGCATCTCCCGCGTTCACGGCCCCTTCGTGTCCGACGAGGAAGTCGAGAAGGTCGTCGCTCACCTGAAGCTGCAGGGCCGTCCGGAATATCTCGACACGGTTACGGCCGACGAGGACGATGAAGACGAGGAAGAAGATACGGCTGTCTTCGACAAGGGCGCGATTGCCTCGGAAGACGGCGACGATCTGTACGAACAGGCGATCAAGGTGGTCATGCGCGACAAGAAGTGCTCGACCTCCTACATCCAGCGCCGCCTCGGCATCGGCTACAACCGCGCCGCCTCGCTCGTCGAGCGCATGGAAAAGGATGGCCTGGTCGGCCCAGCCAACCATGTCGGCAAGCGCGAGATCATCTCGGGCAACCGCAATGGCGGCGGTGGTTCGGGGCAGGAAGACTTCGATTGATATAATTGGGGGTGATGCTGGCTGCGGTTGCCGTGGAGAGTGTTCACCCCCTCTGTCCCTTTCGGGACATCTCCCCACATTGGGGGGAGATTAGTGACCCGCAGCACTTAGTCGCCGCAAACAAATATCTTGTCCGCAGAAACCAAGGTACGATGACTTGGCGAAGCGGCGCGACATACTCCCAACAATCTCCCCCTTGTGGGGGAGATGTCGCGAAAGCGACAGAGGGGGGTACCAGAGGCTCCACACGTTCAGAGCCGACTTCTCTCAATGCAGAGCGCATCAGGTCGATCTCGTTATCAAACCCTCTCAAGCTTGATATGCGGCAGCGGCGGCAACTCCACGCGGATCGCGTCATCGCGCTGCACACGGCCGCCCTGCGCGACAATGCTCATGATCCCCGCCTTGCGGACCAACCCGCCATCGGCATCCTTGCCGAGCACGGCATGCAGCAAGCCCTTCTGGAAATTGTCGATCTGCTTGCAGGGATTGCGCAAGCCGGTCACCTCCACGATCGCTTCCGCGCCGATATGCAGACGTGTCCCTTGGGGCAGCGAAAGCACGTCGATCCCTCGGGTCGCGATATTCTCTCCCATGTCGCCCGGAGCAACCGAAAATCCCTTTTCGGTAAGCTCGTCGAACAGCTCCTCATGGATGATATGCACCTGGCGCAGATTGGGCTGGGTCGGATCGACCGCGACGCGCGAGCGATGCTTCACAGTCACCCCCATATGCGCATCGCCTTCGACGCCGAGTCCCGTCAGAAGTTGAATGTGATCTTTCGTCTGCTTGCTGAAACCGTGCACGCCGCTGCTGCTGACCGCCGTCACATATATGCGCTTGTCGCCCATGCCGAGCCCTTCCATAAACGATCTGGATCATTATAAATTGGTGTATACCAATTTCAAGGCGACAGAATTGTGATGAGCGGGAAAAATCGACGGAATGGGGGCGCGAAATCCGGTGGAGGCTGGGCGGCTGTAGCCGCGGAGCTGAGAAGCGCTATTGGTGAGGGCAAGCATGCTCCGGGTAGCCGCCTGTCGAGCGAACGCGCCCTATCCGAACGGTTTGGCGTCTCGCGGGTAACGATGCGTCGCGCGATTGCCGAGCTCGAGAAGGAAGGGCTCTTGCGCGTGGCGCGCGGAAGCGGCGCCTATGTCCGCGCCGACATGCCCGTTCGCTTCCAGTTAGGCGACAAGGTGCGCTTCAGCAAGGACCTGACCGCGGCGGATGCTGACCTCACGCGCAAGGTTGTCTCTGCCAGGGATGTTCCGGCCAATGCCGATGTCGCTGCGCGGCTGAATCTGCAACTAGGCGAAACGGTGCTGGAAATGTGCATGGTCGCCTATGTGGACGCGCTTCCCGTCTCGGTCGTCATGCGCAGCTGCCCGGCCGAACGCTTCCGGGGGCTGGCGGAAAAGTTCGTGGCAATGAGTTCGTTCACAGCCGCGCTGAAGGACTACGGCGTGACCGACTATTGGCGCCGTTCCACCGACATAACGGCGCGCATGCCCACGGAAGCCGAGGCGCGGCTGCTGCAGCAATCGCGTCTGGTGCCGGTGCTTGCCTATGCCGGCGAAGACATCGATGCCGAAGGCACGGTCATTTCATGCCAGATCGGCTGCTTTGCCTCGGAACGGGTCTTCGTGACGGTCTAAGCGCTCAGACCTTGAGAACTTTCCCCGGATTCATGATTCCGGCCGGATCGAACGCCGTTTTGATCCGGCGCATCAGGTCCATCTCGATATCGGAGCGTATCGACGCCAATTCGTCGCGCTTCAGTTGGCCAATGCCGTGCTCGGCCGAAATCGAGCCGCCGTGCTGCAGCACGAGCCCGTGCACGATCGTGTTCATCTCGTGCCAGCGGCCGAAGAATTCGTCCTTGTCGGCGCCGACGGGCTGCGAGATATTGTAATGGATATTGCCGTCGCCCATGTGGCCGAAGGCGCAGATGCGTGCGCCCGGCATGGCGGCGAGGACGGCGTCTTCGGCCTCGGCCATGAAGTGCGGAACTTGCGCCACCGGTACGGAAACATCGTGCTTGATCGAGCCGCCTTCCGGCTTCTGCGCATCCGACATGCTCTCGCGCATGTGCCAGATGGCCTTCTGCTGCGTTTCCGAGCTGGCGATGGTCGCATCCTGGATCAGGCCGGCCTCGTAGCCCTGTTCGAGCAGCGTCGTCATCATCCCCTCGGCGGTTTCGGCCGAATCCGAGGTGGAGATATCGATCAGTACATACCACGGATGCGCCGTCTCCAGCGGGTCGCGCACACCCGGAATGTGCCGAACGGTGAATTCGACGCCGAGGCGCGGCATCAGCTCGAAGCCGGTCAGTGCCGTACCGCACAGGCTGGAAGCATTCTTGAACAGGGTCAGGGCGTCGTCGACCGACTGCAGCCCGGCAAAGGCGACCTGATGGCCAAGCGGCTGCGGGAAGAGCTTCAGCACCGCGCCGGTGATGACGCCGAGCGTGCCTTCGGCACCGATGAAGAGATCGCGTAGATCGTAGCCGGTATTGTCCTTCTTCAGGCGGCGTAAGCCATTCCAGATCTCTCCGGTAGGCAGCACGACCTCAAGACCGAGGCAAAGCTGGCGCATATTGCCATAGGCAAGAACGGCCGTACCGCCGGCATTGGTGGAAAGGTTGCCTGCGATGCGGCAGGAGCCTTCGGAGCCGAGCGAAAGCGGAAACATGCGGCCATGCTCTGCCGCTGTCTTATGCACATCGGCAAGGATGCAGCCGCCGTCGACGATCATCGTGTTGCCGACCGGATCGATATCGCGGACGCGGTTCATGCGTTCCAGCGATAGGATGACATCGGAGCCGCCCTCGCGCGGAGTCTGACCGCCGACAAGGCCGGTATTGCCGGTTTGCGGCACGATGGCCGTGCTGGTCTCGCTCGCAAGCTTGAGGATCGCCGAGACCTCTTCGACCGAGCCTGGCTTCAGCAGCATGGGCGAAGCACCGTGATAGAGGCCCCGATTTTCAATGAGATGCGGTGCGATTTCCGCAGGATCCCGCACGGCATGTTTTTCGCCGACGATGGCGGCGAAACGGTCGAGGAGGTCGGAAGAGGGGACGGAGCTGCTCATGGCTTATCCTTTGCCGGTAGGTCGGGCGATTTATTCTCTGGGTGCAGCCGCGCGGCGCAGCCGGTCGTTGATGGCCTCGCCGAGGCCCTCGTCGGGAATATGCGAAAAGGCAATGGTTGCAGCGCCGGTGGCGTCGGCGCGCTTCATGAAGTCGAAAAGGTTTGCGGCGGCTTCCGAGAGATCACCTGCCGTGCTCAGGTCCAGCACGGCAACTGCCTTTTCGCTTCCGGCAATGTCGGGCGCCCCGAAGCGGATCAGCACCTCGTTTGCCAGTACATCCGTCGCATCCAGCCGTACGGCCGCTCCAGGGGCATAATGCGAGGCCATCATGCCGGGCGCCTCGATGGCGGCCGAAGCCTTCTTACTGCGCTTCAGCGCCTTGCCGGCCACGCGTTCGATCTCGCTTGCCGCCAGGCCGCCAGGCCGCAAAAGACGAATCTCGCCATCCTCGACCTTGACGATGGTCGATTCCACGCCGACCACCGAGGCGCCGGCATCGAGAATAAGCGTGATCCGCTCCCCGAGATCGTCATCGACATGATCGGCGCTAGTGGCGCTGATCTTGCCCGACGTATTGGCGCTCGGCGCGGCAAGCGGGCGGCCGAAGGCGCGGATCAACTCCCCGGCAAAGCCTTGCGGCACACGGATGCCGACCGTGTCGAGCCCGGCGGTTGCGAGCGGATGGATGCCGCTATCGGATCTCAGCGGCAGCACCAGCGTCAGCGGGCCGGGCCAGAAGGCTTCCGCCAGCTTGCGGGAGATGGGATCGAAGACCGCGTAGCGCTCCGCCATGGCGAGATCGCTCATATGGCAGATCAGCGGATTGAAGCGCGGACGCCCCTTGGTCTCGTAGATCCGGGCAATGGCGGCAGGATTAGTGGCATCGGCGGCAAGGCCGTAGACCGTTTCCGTCGGCAGCCCGATCGGCAGGCCCTCGGCAAGGGTTGCCGTCGCGACCTCTATCGCCGTTTGCGGATGTTCGAGAATGTCTATGTGTCGTGCCATGGCCTGTCTGCTTGCAGTTCAGGCCGTTCTTATGCTCTTCGGGTTTTCGGATCAATCGTCAAAGCTGGCGAATGATGTCGCGAAGCTGCTCGTTGCGTGCACCGAGCAGGAGGACGTTGCGAATGGCGATCTGCGGGTCGTGGGTGTGGAACAGCACGCCGTTGCCCCGTATGTCGCGATTGATCGTCAGTTTCTTGTCTTCCGCTTGCCTGTCCGGATGGATGGCGACGGCGAAATACATCCGCGAATATTTCAGGCTGATGTCTTCGAAGAAGTTTTCTTCCTGGCCGATGCGGGCAAAGAAGTTGGCGATGTAGAAGGCCCAGTTCACCTCTTCATATCGCGCGAACTGCGTCCGCGCCGCTGTGACATGACAATAGCCGAGATGCGGCGTGTCCTTCAGCGTGTGATGGAAGATGAGTTTCGGGAAGCGGATGGACTTATGAAAGCTGTTGAGCCGGTCATGGGTTTTCTCGCCGGCATTCCGCAGCTTTTGCGCGGTGCGCTCGGCTACCTGCTGATGGGTGAGGTATTCTCGCTCCTCGGCAAGCCAATGCGCCCTGTCGCGGTTGATGCGACCGGTACGCAGGAATTCGCTGTGCCCCGTCGTCGATACAGCCGGCGCCGGTTCCGGCTCGGCGGGCTTCCCAGCGTCGAAATATCTGAGTTTGGCCATGCCGGCTCTCACTATGGATGTCTCTGGACGGCATGATAGATTCGATAGCTTGAGCCGGGCTTAACCGTGCGGGGTCAACGGACCTGTGAAGCAGGTGCGGGATCGGGACCGCAGATCTCGACGCCATCCATCTTCACTCTCGTAGTCGATGCCGGCCGCGGCTGCCCTGCAGGCGCTTTCTGCGGCATACGCCGTGTCATAGTGGTCGCTTGGCCAGTCTGTCGCAATCAGAATAAAGCGTCATGGCAAGGCATCGCCATGACGTCGTCCACGCTTTTCGCCGAAAGGCACAAGGACTTGAATTACCTATCCATTTAACCACCGCCCGTAACCGTCCCATTGCCCCGTTTCGTCTGTCGTCAATTTCGGAGCCGATGTCGCATTGCAGCGCAGCGGCCGATGGAACCGAGAGCTATGATGCCATCAATCTCAAGGTGCCGCCTGCTAGGGAGGTGGAGAATTGGGAAGCCGGTCAAAATCCGGCGCTGCCCCCGCAACGGTGGTGGAGTGAGGCATGGCGAATAAAGCCACTGGGCCGACGGGCCTGGGAAGGTGCCATGGGGTTCCGGAAACGGAACCGCTCCAGAGCCCGGAAACCAGCCTTGGGCACATATGGTTTACTGACCGCGGCGGGCGGCCAGGACATTGCTTTCGGCCGCTCCCAAGCGGCCGTGCATGTCCTCTGTCCGTCTCCCGTACTGCGCAAGGATAGGCAAATGGATATCAGCAGCAATGTTCTGCGGCAATTGAAGAACCGCCGGCCGGGTTTCAGCCTGGAGCAACCCTTCTATACCGACCCGGATTACTTCAAGCTCGATATGGAGACGATCTACTATCGCGACTGGCTGTTCATCGGCCATGATTGCGAGGTGCCGCGCGCAGGCAACTACTTCACCGTCCAGATCGGCGATTATCCCGTGGTCATCGTCCGTGGCCGCGATCAGGTCATCCGCGCCTTCCATAATAGCTGTCGTCACCGCGGCTCGCGTGTCTGCTCTACGGAGCGCGGCTCCTCGGCAAAGCTCGTCTGCCCTTATCATCAGTGGACTTACGAGCTCGACGGCTCGCTGCTGTTTGCCCGCCAGATGGCTGAGGATTTCGACAAGAGCCAGTTTTCGCTGAAGCCTGTTCACTGCGAAAGCGTCGGTGGCTACATCTTCATTTGCCTTGCAAAGAACGCACCGGATTTCGCCTCCGTCCGCGCCACGATCGAGCCTTATATGGCGCCGCATCGCATCGGCGAAGCCAAGATCGCTTTCCAGAGCACCATCATCGAAAAGGGCAACTGGAAGCTGGTCTGGGAAAACAACCGCGAATGCTACCATTGCGCGGGTAATCACCCCGAGCTTTGCCGCACTTTCCCGGAAGCGCCGACTGTTACCGGCGTGCAGGGCGCGATGAACGATCCTGTCATTGCCGAGCATTGGAAGCGCTGCGAAGCAGCCGGCCTGCCGAGCGAGTTCAAGATCTCACCGGACGGGCAGTTCCGCGCCGCCCGCATGCCGCTGATCGAGGGAGCCGAAAGCTACACCATGTCCGGCCAGAACGCCGTCAGGCGGCCGCTCTCGCCCGATGTGACGATCAACGGTATCGGCACCATGCTGCTGTTTCACTACCCGACGACGTGGAACCACATGCTCGGCGACCATGCGATCTCCTTCCGCGTCCTGCCGATCAGCGCCGAGGAAACCGCCGTCACCACCAAATGGATCGTCCATAAGGACGCCGTCGAAGGCGTCGACTATAATCTGGAAGAGCTGACTCACGTCTGGACTGAAACCAACGATCAGGATCGCCGTATCGTCGAGGAAAATGCCTTCGGCATCCGCTCGCCGGCTTACGAGCCCGGTCCTTATTCGGAAATCCATGAGGGCGGCGTCATGCAGTTCGTCGAATGGTACACGACTTTCATGATCAACCGGCTGCAGGGCGACCAGGCCAAGCTGTCGGCGGTTGCCTGAGCATGAACATGACCGTCTCTCTTCCGCATCGCCACCTCGATCAGATGCAGCCCTGGAACGACAGGCATCATCTGCTTGAATGCCTCTCGGTCACGCCGGAAAGCCCCGATGTGATGACCTTCACATTCGGGTCCGACAAGGACAACTGGTTCCGCTATCTGCCCGGCCAGTTCGTGACGCTGGAATTGCCGACGGCTCCAGAGCCGGTCATGCGCACCTATACGCTCTCCTCCACGCCGTCGCGGCCCTTCTCGGTCGCCGTGACGGTGAAGGCGCAGAAGGACAGCATCGGCACGCGCTGGATGTTCGAAAACCTGAAGCCCGGCATGCGCATCAAGGCTTTTGGTCCGCTCGGCGATTTCAGCCATATCCGCCATCCCGGCGAGAAATATCTCTTCGTCTCTGCCGGCTCCGGCATCACGCCGATGATGTCCATGACCCGCTACATGTCCGACATCGCACCGCTGTCGGACATCGCTTTCGTCAACTGCTCGCGAAGCCCGGCCGACATCATCTTCCGTTCGGAGCTGGAATATCTCGCCCGCTTCATGCCCAACCTCAGTCTCGGCTTCATCGTCGAGGGCTGCGGCCGTACCGATCTGTGGTCGGGATTGAAGGGCCGCATCGACAAGGCGAAGATCGGTCTGCTGGCTCCCGATTTCATGGACCGGACGATCTTCTGCTGCGGCCCGGAAGTCTTCATGGATGCCGTTCGCTCCATGCTGGAAGCACATGGTTTCGACATGTCGCGCTACCATCAGGAAAGCTTCCAGCCGGCCAATGCGGCAACGCCGCTTGCCGAGGTTTCCGACGATGCTTCCGGCGAGGCCGCGACCACCATCCGTTTCACCATGGCCGGCAAGGATGTTGCCTGCGCGGCAGGCCAGACCGTGCTTCAGGCCGCGCGCGGCGCAGGCGTACGCATCGGTGCGGCCTGCGAATCCGGACTCTGCGGCACCTGCCGGGTGATGAAGCTCTCGGGCGAAGTCGAGATGAGCCACAATGGCGGCATCCTCGATGACGAGATCGAAGAAGGTTATATCCTTGCCTGCTGTTCTCGCCCGAAGACGGATGTGCAGGTCGAGGCATAGCATCGACCCGAAAGCCGCCTCGCCAAGCATGTCGCGCAAAAGTGTGCTGCGGTTTTGCGACAACGACATGCGCAAAATCAAAGACCTAAAGCACCAGAAGCGAATCTGAAAGATCGCGATGGGCTTTAGAAATCCTGGTAGTTCAGCTCGTTGATTTCGACCGGCTTCGTTTGCGGGGTCGATGCGGTGACGACCGGGTCGATATCGAGCATGAGTGAAACGAGCGTCTGTCTTGGCCCGTTGCACATTGCGGCAAGCGCGATCGTCAGGTCCGGTGCGGGCAGCGGTTTGGCGGGCAGGAGATCACCCTGCGGCCAGATCATGGCGAGCTGAACCTTCGTCATCGGCACGACATTGACGTCGATGTCGGTCGAAGTACCCGGCACGCGGTAAGGGCAGCTCTTTTCGGAGCAATTGTCGGATGAGGCGAATTGCCAGAGGGCATAGCTGTCCCAGTTGCCGAGCGGAAAGGTGCCTTTCACATCGGGCTTGTAGCGCGCGTACCACAAGGGCAGCCGCGACAGCAGCGGATAAGTCGTGCGATGGTCGGCTATATATCGTGCCGTATTGTGGTTGGTATAGAGAATGGGATAGCGTCCGGTCCTGACCTTGATATGGGCGACGAAAATCTGCGCATCGTCGAGCGACATGAACTGGGTCGTGTCGATCCCGTCGATATCAAGCACCATCAGCTCGTCCGGCTGCGGATCGGCGTAATCGAGAAAATGATTGGCCTGATCGATCGGATTGCCGGGTCGTCCCAAATGATAGGCGCCCCATAGCAGGCCATTCGTCTTTGCCAGCATGCGGCGCGTCTGGAAGAGTTCGCGGCTGACGGCATATTTGCGCCACATCGTCTTGCAGTGGGCATAGGTGTCTCCGGCGTGGTCGCCGGTGCAACTGTAGCTTTCAGGAAGTCCGTCGGAGGCCTTGGAGATGAAACCGGCGATCCGCTTGTCCTGCAAAAACGCATTCCAGTCGATGGTGTTCAGCTCGTAAGCATCGACAATCAGGGCGTTTTTCGGATCGCCCCAAGGCTGGCTTTCACCCGCCGAAGGCTTGGAGACCGGCCCCATCAAGGTCAGGATCGTCAGCAAGCCGCAAATAAGGAGATTACTCTGCCGGTATCCTTTCATGAAATAATAGTAAGGATTGCTGGTTAATCTTGGGTTAAGGATACAATCACTATATGGTCGGCGTGGAGCCCCGCATAACTCCTTAAATTGGTAGGGATTTAAGGAACAGAATAACGTGTTGCCGCGTTTCTTGTCGTCTACTCGGATATGCAGCAAAGCAGGCAGAGAAACCTTGCTCGAAGAGCATTCCCGACGTGAAACGCTTCAGACTTGAACCCAAGTCGAACCAGGGAATGGAGATAAAAATGCTCGGTTTCCGTGCAAGAATCGCGACATTGGCTCTTACGGCTGCCGTCGCGCTGACGAGCTTCACACCGTCTTTTGCCATGCAGATGCCCGCCGCGCCGATCGCGTCGGTGGACAAGTCCGCGCCCGCCAATATTGAACAGGTCCAGTGGCGTCACGGCGGCTACTATCGCCGGGGTTGGTATGGCGGCTATCGTGGTTATCCCGGCTATCGTCGCGGTTATCGCTACCATGACGGCTATTGGTTCCCGCTGGCTGCCTTCGGCGCTGGTGCCATTATCGGCGGCGCGATTGCCAGCCAGCCGCGCTACTATGCCGCTCCGCCTCCGGCCGGCGGCATCAACCCGCGTCATGTCGAATGGTGCTCGGACCGCTATCGTTCCTATCGGGCTTATGACAATACGTTCCAGCCCAATTCCGGCCCGCGCCGTCAGTGCTACTCGCCCTACTACTAGAGCCGGATGATTTTAGGTCTGTTCGACTTAAAATCTGAATCCGCTCTAGAATCAAGGAAGTAGAGCATGATGTCGTCCGAAAACCGATCACACTTTTCGGCATCATGCTCTAAACCACATATCCGAGGCTAAGACGCAAAGCCGCCCGGCATCTTCGGGCGGCTTTTGCATGCCTGCTGTCAGAGAATGTTGACGCGCTTCAGCAACCACCATGCCAGCAGCATGGAGGCGATGATGAAGCCGACGGCATAGCTGGTGCCGCCCGCGCCGCCGGCAAGCGGCAGGCCCGATGTATTCATACCGAAAAAGCCGGTCACCAGCGTCGGCGGCAGCAGAAACGCCGTCATGATCGACAGGACGTAGAGATGGCGGTTGATCTCGGAGGCGAGCTTGGAATCGATTTCTTCGTGCAGCAGCCTGGCCCGTTCCTGCAATGCATAGACATCATGCTCGACCGCTTCCAGCCGTCCCGTCAGCCGCGCGGCGATATCTTCGAATCCGAGCGGCATTTCCTCGTCATCCGAGGCGGCGGCATGGCGCATCAGCGAGAGCACTGTCCGCAGATGGCGGTGCAGACGCACGATGGTCCGGCGAATGGGCGGAAGCTTGGCGCGCTCGTCGCGCGACGTATTCCCGTGGACGAAATCCTCGATGGCATTGAGTTCTTCGCTGATCTCGATGACGACGGAGATCAGGCTGCGCTGGAATTCGACGACGATCAGCTCGAAAATATCCACCGGGTTCGCAAACCGGGCCGCATTCTTCTCGATCAGCACCCGCACCCGGTCCAGGCTGCGCAGCGGCTGCAGCCGGCTGGTGATGAGCAGGCGATCGGTCAGCGCAAAATGCAGCCAGCCGATATCATGCGTGTTATGGGCAAAGTCACGCTGAAAATCGACCAATGTGCCGAATAGCATCTGATCGTCGACGGTGATCGTCGCATGTGTCTCATGCGTGGTGAGAGCCGTGCGAGCGGCTTCGTTCAGTCCGGGCGCATCCTCGAGGAAAGCCGATACGCGCGCATCGACGAGATTGAGATGCAGCCAGAGAAAGCCTTCGCCGCTGAAAAGCGTCGAACGATCGGTATCATCAGGTAGTCGCTCCGCCTTGGAATCCCCGGGGCGGAGACGATAGGCCCAGATGAAGCCGGGTATCGTATTGGCTAATGTGAGCGTGTTCATGGCGGTGTCGTTCGCATTGTCTGAACAGTTGCCATAGTCTTCGTTCATGACGGTTGTTTATGCAAGTCGGTGCTTTCGCGAAATAATCGTGGGCATTGGTGGCGATGTCACGGCCGCACAGCGCGCCGAAAGGCGTATGCGATATTCGGGTTCGCGAGAGGGTGGAAATAGGCATCTTTGTTATCTGGAAAATTGACGTTTACGTAAAAATAAACTAGCTCTAGCCACAAATGGCCGATGGTCCGGGTGAGGCGGATCATGGCCGGCACCGATCCGGAGGAAATCATCATGTACAAGGCGCCTGTCGAAGAAATCGCGTTCACGCTGAAACATGTCGCGGGCATGGCGCGCGCCATGGAAGCAGGCATGCTCGGCGATCTCAGCGCCGATGTCGTCGATGCCATTCTGTCGGAGGCCGGACGATTTGCCGGTGAGGAGGTGGAGCCGCTCGCCGAAATCGGTGACCGCCAGGGGGCTCAGCTGGTCGACGGCAAGGTGATGCTTCCGGAAGGCTGGGAGAAGCTCTATCGCGATTGGATCGCCGGGGGCTGGAACGGCCTCACCGCGCCCGAGGAATTCGGCGGGCAGGGCCTGCCGCATATGCTGAATATCGCGACTCTCGAGATGTGGAATTCCGCCTCGATGGCCTTCGGCCTTGCGCCGACGCTGACTATGGGGGCGGTCGAGGCGCTGCGGGCTCACGGCAGTGATGACCTGAAGAAGACATATCTGGCAAAGCTCGTTTCCGGCGAATGGTCCGGCACGATGAACCTGACCGAGCCGCATGCCGGCTCCGATGTCGGGGCATTGCGCACCCGCGCCGAACGCAGTAACGACGGCACCTATCGCCTCTTCGGCCAGAAGATTTTCATTACCTGGGGCGATCACGAGGCGACGGAAAACATCATCCATTTCGTTCTCGCCCGCCTGCCGGATGCGCCGGCCGGCACGCGCGGCATTTCGCTCTTTCTTGTGCCGAAATTCCTTGTGAACGACGATGGCTCGCTCGGCGCCCGCAACGATTATTTCGCCCATTCGTTGGAACACAAGCTCGGCATTCACGGTTCGCCGACCTGCACGATGATTTATGGCGATGGCAAATATGGTGAGGAGAAGGGCGCCGTCGGCTGGCTCGTCGGTGAGGAGAACAAAGGCCTCGCCTGCATGTTCACGATGATGAACAATGCGCGTCTCGCCGTCGGCATCCAGGGCGTGGCGATTGCCGAGGCGGCAACGCAGAAGGCTATCGCCTATGCCAGAGAGCGCACTCAGGGCCGCGCGCCGGGCGCGACCGCATCGGGCATGAGCCCGATCATCGAGCACCCCGATGTCGCCCGCATGCTGCTGACGATGAAAGCCCTGACGCAGGGCTCGCGCGCCATCTGCTATGCCTGTGCCGAGGCGATCGACATGTCGCATCGCGATCCGCGGAAGGCCCGCTTCTGGCAGGAGCGTGCAGCGCTGTTGACGCCGATCGCCAAGTCCTTCTCCACCGATGCGGGCGTCGATGTCGCTTCGCTTGGCATCCAGGTCCATGGCGGCATGGGCTTTATCGAAGAGACGGGTGCGGCGCGGCTGCTGCGTGACGCCCGTATCGCCCCGATCTATGAAGGCACCAACGGCATTCAGGCCATCGACCTGGTGACGCGCAAGCTGACGATCGCCAACGGCGATCACGTACGCGGCTTTATCGCCGAATTGCGGGAGATCGCCGATAGCGTCGCCAAATCCAATCTCGAAGGCTTCGGCGAGACGGCGCCGCGGCTGCGGGCGGCAATCGCCGATCTGGAAAAGGCGACCGAATGGCTCTTGTCCAAGCAGGCGGAGGGCGCCGTTGCCGAAGCCTTGGCAGGCGCCACACCTTACCAGCGGCTTTTCGGCCTTGTGCTGACCGGCTCCTATCTGGCCAAGGGCGGCCTTGCCGATGTGGGTGACGGAGAGGGTGGCACGCGCATCGCGCTCTGCCGCTTCGCTGCTGAAAATCTTCTGGCCGAGACTGCCGCTCTCTCCGATCGGGTGATCGCCGGCGCGCCCAGCCTTGAAGCCGCCCGTGCGGCATTAGCCTAAGGAAAAGCCATGACCGACCATATCCTGATCCAACGACCAGAGACTGCGCCGCAGGTTCAGATCATCCGGTTCAACCGGCCGGAAAAAAAGAACGCCATCACGCGCGCCATGTATCAGACGATGACCGATGCGTTGAAGGCGGCGGAAGCTGCCCCCGATATCAGCGTCCATGCCTTTCTGGGTACGCAAGGCTGCTTCTCGGCTGGCAACGATCTCGCCGACTTCCTAGCCTTCGCCATGAGCGGCAATATGGGGCGCGAGGTCATCGATTTTCTTGTCGCGCTGGCAAGCACGAAGAAACCTGTCGTCTCCGGCGTCGATGGCCTGGCGATCGGCATCGGCACGACGATCCACCTGCATTGTGATTTGACCGTTGCCTCCGATCGCAGCCTGTTCAAGACGCCTTTTGTCGATCTTGCGCTGGTTCCTGAAGCGGCCTCAAGCCTGCTTGCTCCGCGTGTGATGGGTCATCAGTGCGCCTTCGCTCTGCTGGCCCTCGGCGAAGGCTTTTCCGCTGCGGACGCCAAGGAGGCCGGCCTGATCTGGAAGGTGACGCCACCGGACGCGGTGGAAGCCGAGACACTGTCGCTGGCGGCCAAACTCGCCGCCAAGCCGCCCGAGGCGCTGCGGATCGCCCGTGACCTGATGCGCGGCCCACCGGACGCCGTCCTCGACCGAATCCAGAAAGAAGCGGAGCATTTCGCCGCCCAGCTGAAAAGCGCCGAAGCACGCGCGGCTTTCGAAGCTTTCATGAAGCGCTGAAGACTTACTTCTCCAGCGCCGCAACCACCTCGACATGCGAGGTCCAAAGGAATTGGTCGATCGGCGTCACCAGCGTGATGCGGTAGCCGCCCTCGACCAATATGGCGAGGTCGCGGGCAAGCGTCAGCGGGTTGCAGGAGACGGCGACGATCTTTTTTACTTGAGAGCGGGCAAGCTCCTTGCTCTGGAACTCCGCGCCGGCGCGGGGCGGGTCGAAGACGACAGCGTCGTAGACCTTCAATTCCTGCGTCATCAGCGGCCGGCGGAAAAGATCGCGTCGCTCGACGGTGACCGGCTTCAATCCTTGCGTATTGCGCGCGGCATGGTCGAGCGCCGCCAGCGGCTTGGCTTCGCCTTCCACGACATGCACGCGTCCGATCCGCGCCAGACGAAGCGAGAAGGTGCCGCTGCCGGCAAAGAGATCGGCGATGCGCTTCGCCTTGCCGACATGGGTCGCAACCAGCTCGGCCATGGCATCTTCGGCCTGCCTGGTCGCTTGCGTGAAGGCGCCGGGTGGCGGTGCGACCTGCACGCCGCCGAAATCGATGATCGGTTTTGCCGGCTCCACCAGGATCTCGCCGTTCAGCGAGACGCGCGCGATGCCGCGAAGCGACAGCACGGTTTCGATCGTGCTGCGGCGCTGCTTGTCCGACAGCGATTTGATACCGTCGACGGCAAGGTCGAGGCCGGTCTGCGTCTCCAATACGGAAATGCGGAAAGCTTCGGCGTTGATGGCCATCGCGGCGGCAATCGTCTTGATTGCAGGCAGCCTGGCCATGATGCCGGCCGAGGCGATGGGACATTCCTCGATGGCGACGATATGGTGGCTTTCGGCCTGGTTGAAGCCGATCAACATATCTTTTTCGGTCTTGCGCGCGGCGAAGACCACCCTGCGCCGCTCGCCCGGATGCGCGGCGACGATATCGTCCACCTCGGGTGTGAGGCCCTTGGAGCGCAGTGCGTCGACGACCAGCTGGCGCTTGAAGGCGCGATAGGGTGCGCCGGCGTAATGCTGCAAGGTGCAGCCGCCGCAGGCGCCGTTGACGCCGTGCGGGCCGAAGTGTCGACACTGCGGCTCCTGCCGGTCCGGCGAGGCGGACGCGATCGACATCAGCGTACCCTGGCTCTTCACCCGCGCGATGGCAACGCTTTCGCCCGGCAGCGTGAAGGGCACGTAGATCGGGCCATCAGTGCCCTGCGCGATGCCGTCGCCCTGGGCGCCAAGCTTCTGGATGGTGACGGTTTCGGTGCTCATGGCTTGATCCCTGCGAGAAGAAATTCCTGGTTGCCGTCGCCGCCTGCGATCGGCGAGGCGATGAGGCCGAAGCTTTGCCAGCCCATGTCGTCTGTAAACCAGCGCTCGAGTTCTGCCGCAACCGCCGGAGCCGAGGAAGGGTCCTTCAAAAGCCCGGCCTTGCCTATCGCATCGCGACCCGCTTCGAATTGCGGTTTCACCAGCAGCGCCGCCCGCGAACCGGATTCCGCAAGCGCGAGCGCCGGCGCCAGTGCCAGCTTGAGCGAAATGAAGGAGACATCGGAAACAACGAAGGAGAAGGGCTCCCCGATATCCGCTGCAGTCAGGTTGCGCGCGTTCAGTCCCTCGATATTGGTCACGCGCGGATCACCCGCTATCCGCGGATGCATCTGGTCGTGGCCGACGTCGATCGCCGTCACATGGGAAGCGCCACGCTGCAGCAGCACTTCGGTAAAGCCTCCCGTCGATGCACCGACATCGAGACAATGCTGCCCTTGTGGATCGAGGCCGAAATGGTCGAGTGCCGCCACCAGCTTCAAGGCCGCACGCGAGACGTATTCCTGCGCGGGATCGTCGATGCTGATATCAGCGCTTTCGGAAAAAAGTGCACCCGGCTTCGTCACGATCTTGCCGTTCACGGTCACCGTGCCGCGTTGAATGGCATCGCGCGCCCGTGATCGGCTGGCGAAAAGGGAGAGGGTGACGAGGAGCTGGTCGAGGCGTTGCGGTTCGGACATAGGCTGTCCATGCAGGGCAATGGGTTATGTTGCAAGCCTTTTATGCTGAATCGGCGTTGACGGCGGATCGCGGCCGGCGATAATCGCCGGCATCAACGGGCGAGGGCATCATGCGAAAGATCGGTGGCTATGCAGCGTTAATGACGATGTTCGCGGTTCCAGCTCTTGCGAACGACACCATGGCGGAGCTGAGGACGGGTGGGCTCGCCTATGTCCGCACCGGCGATATCAGCATGGCTGAGGAGAAGCTGTTCATTTCGCAGGCCGAAGTCCGCGTCGACTACCTCTTCGAAAATACGTCCGACAAGGATGTCGAAAGCGTCGTCGCCTTTCCGATGCCCGATATCAAGGGCGACATAGACAGCATGGTCGATGCGGGAAACGTCGAATCCGACAATTTCCTCGGCTTCACGGTGACGCAGGACGGCAAGGCCATCATCCCGACCCTGCAGCAGCGCGTATCGGTGGCCGACGTCGACATGACGGATGAGTTGAAAGCCCACGGCGTGCCGCTTCTGCCGCTGAGCAAGGCGACCATGGACGCTGTCGCCAAATTGCCCGTCGACATAATCGAGGATTGGACCGCCCGCGGCCTGATCGCCGACGACGAATACGACAATGACGGCCAGGGCATGAAGCATCATCCGACGCCGATGTGGACGCTGCATACGACCTACTGGTGGCGCACAAAATTCCCGGCCAAGGCCAGGATCGCCGTGGAGCATCGCTACAAGCCGAGCGTCGGCGGCACCGTCGCCATCACTTTTGCCGGCGATGAAGACTATCAGAAGCAGCAGCTGCAGGCCTATCGCAGCAAATATTGCCTCGACGATGCCTTCCTGAAAACGGCGGCCAAGCTTGCTGTGCTGGCTGAAAAGGGTGGCCGGGGCTATACCGAAAACTGGATATCTTACGTGCTGACGACGGGTGCCAATTGGTCCGGTCCGATCAAGCGTTTCGAGCTGACGGTCGATAAGGGCAGCCCGGAGAACTACATCAGCTTCTGCGGTGAGAATGTGAAGAAGATCGGAGCGACGACCTTCCAGATGACGGCGCAGGATTTCTATCCTGAGCACGATCTGGATATATTGATCCTGACTGCCGCGACGGTGAATTAGCGCAAGTCCAGCCAAAGCGCGAACGGTTTTGCGTGAAAGCAAAGAGATGGAGCGTTTCCGCGACTGCGTTCAAAACGGACACGTTCCGGTGGCATGCCAAGCCGCCGGTACAAATTAAATAAATTTAAAGCCGAAGCCTCTACTCATGCCTGCGATTGCGGCAATCCTTTTCGAGGTCGCCGCCTGCCATGAAGGCTTTGCGCTCCCGCGTCCAATCATGCCCTCCCTGAATTGTTCGAGCGTTGGCCGCGCTTTCCTCCCAGACCCGGCCAATGATGCTCGCCAGGACCGCGCTCAGGAGGCGCTCGCTCATGTTTGCGAAAAAACTCTCGTTGAATGGCAAACTCGCCGTCACGTTCACGGCGCTGATCGCCATTTTCGCCTGTGTTTCCGTATTCGTCTATTCCAAGGAAGAGGTCTCCGCCGGAGCTGCGACGGAACAGGCTGGCTCGCAGCAGCTCGTCAGCCTGATCGACGACTCGCTTCAGGCCATGCTGGAGCAGGCCGTCAATCTGCGCGGCTTCCTGCTTTTGCGCAGCGACAGCACCTATCGCGACATCTTCAACAATCGCGAACGGATGTTGAAGAGCATCGACGCCGCCAAGCAGGCCGCAGCCGGTTCTCCGGATCTCTTGCAGGCGATCGACAATATGCAAAAGGCGGCCGATCTCTATTTCCACCAGCTCGCGGAGCCGCAGGCCAAGGCCCGCAAGGAAACCGAGATGCCGCTCGATCAGATCGTCAAGATCGGTCAGAACGAAACCAAGGGCCAGCTTGACGGCTTTCGCGAAGCTGCCGCGAAGATCAAGCAGGCCGCTCGTGCCAAGGCAGGCGATCTGGCGGCCATGCAGGCCGATGCCAACGGCGATCTTCGCCTCACCCTCATCGTCGGCGGTATCTTCGGGTCGCTCGCTGCCGCCGTACTTGCCTGGCTGCTGTCACGCATCATCGTGCGCCCGATCGTCGGCATGACGGCGGCAATGGGTCGTCTGGCAAATGGCGAGCATGATGTCGAAGTGCCGGCTGTCGGCCGCGGCGATGAAATCGGCCGCATGGCTGACGCCGTTCTCGTCTTCAAGCAGGCGGGCATCGAGAAGCTGCGTCTGGCCGGTGAAACCGAACGCATGCGTGGCGATGCCGAACGCCAGCGTCAGATGAACGACGAGCAGAAGGCGCGTGAAGAGGGTGAAATCCGTTTCGCCATGGAAGCGCTTGCAGGTGGCCTTTCGGCGTTGTCTTCCGGAAATGTCGCAATCCGCCTTCGCAACGGTTTTGCTCCGCAACTCGACAGCGTTCGCGCCGATTTCAACAATGCCGTCGAAAAGCTCGAAGCAGCCCTGCAGTCCGTGGGCCGAAATGCCGCCGCCATCAATGCCGGCGCCGACGAAATCCGTTCGGCCGCCGACGACCTGGCACATCGCACTGAACAGCAGGCTGCCGCGGTCGAAGAGACCGCCGCAGCTCTGGAGCAGGTGACGATTACGGTTCGCGACTCTGCCAAACGCGCCGAAGATGTCGGCCATCTCGTCGAGCGTGCCCGCCTCGGCGCGGAACGCTCAGGCGAAGTGGTTCGCAACGCCGTTTCGGCCATGCACCAGATCGAAAAGTCCTCGGGCGAAATCAGCAACATTATCAGCGTCATCGATGACATTGCGTTTCAGACCAATCTTTTGGCGCTGAACGCCGGCGTAGAGGCCGCGCGCGCCGGAGATGCCGGCAAAGGCTTTGCCGTCGTTGCTCAAGAGGTGCGCGAACTCGCCCAGCGTTCCGCCAACGCCGCGAAAGAAATCAAGTCGCTCATCACGACCTCAGGCGATCAGGTCAATACAGGCGTGTCTCTGGTCGGCGAAACCGGCAAGGCGCTGGCACTGATCGTATCCGAAGTGCAGGAGATCAACCGTCATGTCGGCGCGATCGTGACTGCGACCCGCGAACAGTCGACTGGCCTGCAGGAGATCAACACGGCGGTCAACAACATGGATCAGGGTACGCAGAAGAATGCCGCCATGGTCGAGGAGCAGACGGCGGCGAGCCATGCGCTCGCCAGCGAGGCCGCGGCCCTCAACGAGTTGCTCAGGCAGTTCCGCCTCGGCGACGCCGCGCAGGTTGCGCAGGCTCGGCCAGCCGTTGCGACCGCACGCTCGAAGCCGGCCGCATCGCCGGCCCGTGCCCTCGGCCGCACCGTTGCCAAAGCTTTCGCCGGCAAGGCAACCGCAACGGCTGCCGCCGCTGCCCGGGACGATTGGGAGGAATTTTGATTTAGCACCTCCCCTTGATGGGAGGGATCTGCGTATCGTGCCAGGGAGAGGAGTGACGGCGACAAACGCCGAAGCCTCTTCCTGCTTCACGGCAGATCAACCCACTCGCCGTGCTGCGGCGACCTCCCCTTGAGGAGAAGGTAAGGCTAGCCTGCCGCCTCGATAATCCGGCTGTGGCCGAGCGCCTTGAATACGGTCTGCACGATGCCGGCGCGGTCGAGCCCGGCCATGGCGTTCATGGCTTCGGGCTTGGCCTGTTCCATCCAGATATCGGGCATGACGAGCGAGCGGATCTTCAGGCCGTTGTCGAGCAGACCCTCATTGGCAAGGAACTGCATGACCTGGCTGCCAAAGCCGCCGACCGAACCTTCTTCGATCGTGATCAGCACTTCGTGATGGGCGGCAAGCTGCCGGATGAGAGCGTGGTCGAGCGGCTTGGCAAAGCGCGCATCGGCAACCGTGGTCGACAGGCCGGCAGCATCGAGATCCTCGGCCGCCGCGAGGCTGTCGGCCAAGCGCGTGCCGAAAGACAGCAGCGCGACCGTCGAGCCCTGCTTGACCACGCGTCCCTTGCCGATTTCCAGGATCAGGCCGCGCTCCGGCAGATCGACACCGACGCCTTCACCGCGCGGATAACGGAAGGAGATCGGGCCGAGATCATAGGCGGCGGCCGTGCGCACCATATGCTTGAGTTCCGCCTCATCGGCGGCTGCCATGACGACGAAACCGGGCAGGGTCGCCAGAAAGGCGGTGTCGAAGGAACCTGCATGCGTCGGGCCATCGGCGCCGACAAATCCGGCACGGTCGATCGGGAAGCGCACGGGCAGGCCCTGGATCGCCACGTCATGCACCACTTGGTCGTAGGCGCGCTGCAGGAAGGTGGAATAGAGCGCGGCAAAGGGCTTGTAGCCTTCGGCGGCAAGGCCGGCTGCGAAAGTTACGGCATGCTGCTCGGCGATGCCGACGTCAAAGCAACGCTTGGGGAAAAATTCCTGCAGCTTGTCGAGGCCGGTGCCGTTCGGCATGGCGGCGGTTATGCCGACGATCTTTTCGTCGAGCGCAGCCTCCTGCACCAAAGCGTCCGCAAAGACGCTTGTGTAGCTCGGTGCATTCGGCTTCACCTTCGTCTGTGCACCGGTGATGACGTCGAACTTGTTGACGCCATGATATTTGTCGGCAGCCGCTTCGGCGGGGGGGTAGCCTTTGCCCTTCTGCGTCACGACATGGATCAGCACCGGTCCTTGCGCGTTGTCGCGGACATTGCGCAGCACCGGCAGCAGGTGCTCGAAGGAATGACCGTCGATCGGCCCGATATGGTAGAAGCCCATTTCCTCGAACATGGTGCCGCCGGTCACATAGCCCCGTGCGTGCTCGACCGCCCGCGTGATGGCGCGATCGACCTTCTTGCCGAGATAGGCGGTCAGTTTCTTGCCGAAATCGCGGAAGCCCATATAGGTGCGGCCGGAGGCAAGGCGGGCGAGATAGGCGCTCATGGCGCCCGTCGGCGGCGCGATCGACATATCGTTGTCGTTGAGGATGACGATCAGCCGTGCGTCGAGCGCGCCGGCATTGTTCAGGGCTTCATAGGCCATGCCGGCCGACATGGCGCCGTCACCGATGACGGCGATCACGCGGCGGTCGGTCTTATCAAGCTCGGCGGCAACCGCCATGCCGAGACCGGCGGAAATGGATGTGGAGGAATGCGCGGCGCCGAAGGGATCATATTCGCTTTCGGCCCGGCGCGTGAAACCGGAAAGGCCGCCTTCCTGACGCAGCGTGCGGATGCGGCCGCGCCGCCCGGTCAGGATCTTGTGCGGATAACACTGATGCCCGACGTCAAAGATCAGCCGGTCGTTCGGCGTATCGAAGACGCTGTGGATGGCAATGGTCAATTCGACGACACCAAGGCCGGCGCCAAGATGTCCGCCGGTGCGCGATACCGCATCGATCATCTCATCGCGGACTTCACGGGCGAGCTGCGGCAATTCCCGGTCCTCCAGCTTTCGCAGGTCGGAAGGATATTGGACCCGGTCCAGCAGGGGCGTCTGTGGCATTTGTGTCAAGGCTGAAGCCTCTTTCTTGCTATTCTTGGGCGGTTGTCCGCCTTTACGTCAAAACAGATTGCGACAAAAGACGCCGAATTCAAGGTGTTCCCGAACAAGAAACATGTGGGAGTGTTATGAACGCGTTAGCCCTCCGGCAGGGGAATGAACTCTTCCTCGTCGCCCGGCACGATATCGAAGCGGCCGGTGCGCCATTCTTCCTTGGCTTTTTCGATCCGCTCCTTTGAGGACGAGACGAAATTCCACCAGATATAGCGCTTCGAATTGAGTGCTGCACCGCCAAAAAGCATGAGATGACAGCCTTTTTCGCCGGCCTCCAGCGTAATCGCATCGCCGGGGCGGAAAACGAGGAGCTGGTCCTGTTCGAAGCGATCACCGGCGACGACGAGCGAACCGGAAAGAATATAGACCGCGCGCTCCTCATGCGCTGCTCCAAAAGGAAACGTCGTGTTCGGCTGCAGCTGAAGATCGACATAGAGCGTATCGGAGAAGGACTTTACCGGCGACTTCAGGCCTTCGAAATCGCCGATCACCACGCGCCCGGTCACGCCGCCATCGGCGATGACAGGCAATTCGTCCTTTTCCGTGTGGGCAAAGGAAGGATCGATCTCCTCCTTGTCGTCGGGGAGCGCCAGCCATGTCTGCAGGCCGGACATGGAGAACGGATGGTCGCGCAGGCTCTCCGGCGTGCGCTCGGAATGCACGATGCCACGCCCGGCCGTCATCAGGTTGATATCGCCCGGGCGGATCACCTTGGCCGTGCCGAGGCTGTCCATATGGCGGATCTCGCCGTCGAACAGGTAGGTGACGGTGGAAAGGCCGATATGCGGATGCGGACGAACGTCGAGCGCCTGACCGGGGCGCAAAATGGCAGGACCCATGCGATCGAAGAAGATGAACGGTCCCACCAGCCGGCGCCGGCTGCTCGGAAGCGCGCGCCGCACGGAGAAGCCGCCGAGGTCGCTGGTGCGCGGAATGATAAGGTTTTCGATCGCATCGCAGGCGAAGGCGTCACCGGCCTGCGGATCGTTGCCTGGGAAAAAGGACATATCGGCTCTCCTTTCGGTCGGGACACAACCTACCGGGTCAACCTACCGGCAATATCGGCCAAACTCAAACTTTCCCGCCCGATCTCAGGCGCCATCCAGCGCTTCCGTGCCCTGCGGCTTGCCGGCGCGGTCGAGCCGGATCTTCTCGATACGGTTCTCGGCGGCCGACAGCAGCGCCTCGCAATGCTTCTTCAGCGCTTCGCCGCGCTCATAGATGGCGATGGATTCATCCAGCGCCACATCGCCGCGTTCGAGACGGGCTACGATGCTCTCAAGCTCCGCCACGGCTTTCTCGAAGGAATAGCCCGAAACATCTGCCTTGGCGTTCTCGCTCATCGTCAACCTCTCATCATGCGCAGAATATGCATCCCCGCCGACTCGGCGAGGCCTTCCAGATCATAGCCGCCTTCGAGCAGGCTGACGACCCGGTTCTTGGCGCTGCGATCGGCGGCTTCGAGCAGCCGCCCCGTCGCCCAGTCGAAATCTTCGCCGGTCAGGTTCAGCTGCGCCAGCGGATCGCGATGATGGGCGTCGAAACCGGCCGAGATGATGATGATATCGGGGCGAAAATCATGCAATGCCGGCAGCACGCGCGACTTGAAGGCCTCGCGGAAATGTTCGCCGCCGGTATTGGGGGAAAGCGGTGCGTTGACGATGGTATTGTGCGTGCCGCGCTCGTCCTTCTTGCCCGTGCCCGGATAGAGCGGCATTTGATGGGTGGAGCAGAAGAGCACGGAGGGATCGTCCCAGAAGATGTCCTGCGTGCCGTTGCCGTGATGCACGTCCCAGTCGACGATGGCGACGCGCTCGGCGCCATGGGCTTTTTGCGCATGGCGGGCGGCAATCGCGGCATTATTGAAGAAGCAGAAGCCCATGGCCTTGGTCTTCTCCGCATGATGCCCCGGCGGACGGGCAGCGACAAAGGCATTGTCTGCTGCACCGGAAAAGACGTCGTCGACCGCCGCCATGGCACCGCCGACGCCGTGCATGATCGCCTGGAGCGTCTTCGGGCTGGCATAGGTATCGGCTTCGATCTGGCCGATCTCATCCTCGTCGCCTTTGTCCGGCATCGAGCGCAGGACGAATTCCAGATGCTCTTCGGGATGCGCAAGCAGGATCGCATCCTCATGAGCGGGCGGCGCCTTCCGCCGGTCCAGCCGCTCGAAGTTCGGATGCTCGAGCGCGATGTTCAGCGAGCGCAGCCTATCCGGCCGCTCGGGGTGGCCCGGCGGAACAATATGTTCAAGAAAGATCGGGTGTTCGTAAAGACGTGTGCTCATGGGACCAATCTATAGATGGGATATGACGCCTATTACAGGACATGGGCCATGTCACTACAATGTCAACAATCCATCTTAACCACTTTGGAATGGCGCCCGTTTACTTATCGAGGCGCGGTGTTAAGCTTCCATTAAGGTCAGTATGGCGTCGGCCAGGGTTGTTGCGTGATGGCGAGAGTAGAGCGATCCGATGTCATCGAGGTACGGGTGCCGCCGCGCGATGTCGATCGGCATGGCCAAATGTTCATCGCTTCCTACATCTCGCAGGCGGAAACCGCGCTCTCGAATTTCTGGCGCACACGGCCGATAGTCGACGACGAGCCCCTCTACATCGCCAGGAAGGCGTCCTGCGCGCTGCACCGGGCCTTGCACTATGACGATCTTGCCCGTTTCTCGGTCAGCGTCAACAAGATCGGTGGCAAGTCGATCGGCTTCATGGTCATGGTCGAGACCGGCAATGAACTGGCGGCGGAGGTAGAAATCCTCTGGCTCGCGGTGCGCGGCGACGAGCACGATCCGGCTCCGCTGCCGGAGGATACGCGCGACTGGCTCTATAAATATCTGGCCTGAGCCGAGCTTTCGAGCCGGATGATTTCAGGTCTGTTCGACCTGAAATCTGAATCCGTCTCTAAATCAAAAAGCTAGAGCGGGATGTTGCTCGAAAACCGCGCACATTTTCCGGCATCCCGCTTTAGCTCCGCTGCGGCAGAAGCGGATAACCTGCCATGACGGCACGGCCTACAAGCGCCGCGACCACGGCCTTGACGATGTCACCCGGCACAAAGCCCATGGAGCCGAGAAAAGCTTTGCTGAAGCCGATATTGCCGGCGAGCCAGGCGATGCCGAACGCATAGAGCACCACGACACCGCCGACGACGGCGGCGATGAAGAAGCCGACGCCTTGCACTAGGCCGCCCTGTTCCGGGCTCACCAGCCGTTCCGAGAGATAGCCGGTGACGAAGGCTGCGAATATCCAGCCGACGAAGAAGCCGGCCGTCGGACCGGCAAAAACCGCAAGGCCGCCGCGACCGCCCGACAGTACCGGCAGGCCGATCGTGACAAGCACGACCACCAGTAGCACCGCAATGGCGCCGCGCTTGGCGCCAAGTACGACACCGGCGAGCATGACACCGAGCGATTGCGCCGTGATCGGAACCGGAATGATGCCGATCGGGATCGGCGGCAAGAGGCCGAGCGCCACGATGATGGCGGCAAAAAGCGCCGAGAGGACGAGATCGCGGGTGTTCATGGCGGTTCCTTTCGAAAAAGCTCTCAGTTCATTGCCGCCGAATGCCGCGCGCGTCAATCGCCGCCGCAATATTGTCGGCATCGCGCAGCGTCAGAATGATGAGCGGCGCGAGCGTGGTTGCCAGGCGGATCTTGATCCCGCGCGCCTGATGCGCTTCGCGGATCGCGCGGTAGCGATCGAGGATTTCAGGCACGAAACGGACGACGAGGCCGATCGCAAGCCCGATATCGGCCGCTTTGAGGAGGCCGAGCTTTTCGAGCGGCATGGCAAGCACGGTGATCTCGTCGATGAAAGCGGCCATCGACGTGGTGGCCGTCACCGTGGCGGCAAACAGCGCCAGCGCAACGAGTCTGAGTGCGGTGACGATTGCGGCGTTGAGCGGGCCGACAAGTGCCGCGAAAATCGAGAGGACAGCGATCGAGATCAGGATAGGCCGAAGCCGCTTCAACGCCTCTGCGATCGGCAGGCCGCTGCGAAGATACAGGGTAGCACCGACAATGTTTGCGCAAGCAAGCAGCACAATGGACTGCGTCAGAAACAGCAATACGCCGCATGCGGTCAGCACGAGCAGCTTTACGCGCGGCGAAAGCCGATGCAGCCATGTATCGACGTCGACATGCAGCGTCTGCATCAGGCCGCCAGCTCTCTGTAGCGCGCGATCGCTTCCGCCGCCGGTGCGTCGGCGAGGAGCCGGCCCTGGTCGAACACCAATACCCTCTCGAAGTCGTCGAGCAGAGGCAGATCGTGACTGATGACGATGACGCTTTCCGGTAGGCCCATGATGGTCCTCTGTACGAGCGCCCGGTTTTTGAGGTCGAGCTGATTTGTCGGTTCGTCCAGAATGAGAATGTCCGGACCCGTTACCAGCACCGAACACAGGGCCGCCATCTGCAACTCGCCGCCGGAAAGCTCATGCGCGCGCCGCGAACCGAGATGGCCGACGCCGAAGCGATCGAGAATGCTGTCGACGGCCCTCTCGATCCGCGCCTTGTCGTATCCACGCGCCTTGAGCCCGAAGGCGATGTCGTCGCGCACAATGGGCAGGATGATCTGGTTCTGCGGCGACTGGAAGATGTAGCCGACCTTGCCGAGCACCTTGGCGGCTTCGGCGACAGTATCGAGCCCATCGACAGTGACACGTCCCATCGTCGGCTTGACGAGCCCGTTGATCAGCCGCGCGAAGGTCGTCTTGCCGGAGCCGTTGAGGCCGATCACCCCTATTCGGCGCTCCTGAAGCGCAAGGCTCAGCGGAAACAGTGCGGTACGCGGGCCGTAATCGACGCCGGCATTGTCGAAGCGGATATCCAAGCGGCTTCCCTATTCCATGGCACAGTCGCGGAGCTATAGCGCATCGCATCGATTTATCAAATCGGGACCTCTTTGAAAGCATGGGAATTTATGCCTATGATCCTACTATGACGAATCTGCTTTCGAATCGTGACGCCCGCCGCGTGTTCCTTGCCAAGCAGGGGCTAGCCAACCCGCCGAACCGCGCCCTGACCAAGGCGGGCCTGCTGCAGCTCATCCACGACATAGGTTTCGTGCAGGTAGACAGCATCGCCACCGTCGAGCGCGCCCATCATCAGATCCTGTTTTCGCGCAACCAGACCTATCGGCGCGAGCATCTGACGGAACTCCTGGAAAAAGACGGCGCACTCTTCGAGAACTGGACGCATGACGCTTCCATCCTGCCGAGCGCCTTCTTCGTCTACTGGAAGCACCGCTTTCGCCGTGAGGACGAGGCAATCATCGCACGCTGGCGCAAATGGCGCGGGGAGGGGTTCGAGGCGGCATTCGAGGAAACCTACGAGCGCGTGCTGAAGAATGGCGCCATCACCGCCCGCGAGGTCAAGGCGGACGATCATGTCTCCGGCGGCTGGTGGAACTGGCATCCGAACAAGACGGCGCTCGAATATTTCTGGCGCACCGGCAAATTCGCGATTGCCGGCCGCACCAATTTCCAGAAGGTCTACGACCTTGTGGAGCGCGTGCTGCCGCGCCATTTCCGCGAGCCGGAAGTCGAGCATGACGAATTCGTCGACTGGGCCTGCCGCAGCGCACTGCAGCGCCTCGGCTTCGCGACTTCGGGCGAGATTGCCGCCTTCTGGGATCTGGTGACGCCGCAGGAGGCCAAGAGCTGGGTCGAGACCCATCGCGACGAACTGACCGAGGTATTGATCGAGCCTGCTGGCGCCGGTAAGCCGCGACCATCCTTCGCGTTCTTCGATTTCCATGACACGCTCGACAATCACG
Organism: Rhizobium sp. UFLA01-1127; assembly: GCF_059803845.1. NCBI lineage: Bacteria > Pseudomonadati > Pseudomonadota > Alphaproteobacteria > Hyphomicrobiales > Rhizobiaceae > Rhizobium > Rhizobium sp. UFLA01-1127. Next base: position 69,477 of record NZ_JAUQTZ010000001.1, read on the forward strand.
CCGAGGCGCCGGCGCGCATCCGCGTGCTGAGCCCTTTCGATCCGACCTTGCGCGACCGAAACCGCACCGAACGCCTGTTCGGCTTCTTCTACCGCATCGAGATTTTCGTGCCCGAGCCCAAGCGCGAATATGGCTATTACGTCTTCCCGCTGCTGGAAGGCGACCGGCTGATCGGACGGATCGACATGAAGGCCGATCGCAAGGCGGGAACACTGGATGTCAAACGTCTGTGGCTGGAACCGGGCGTCAAGGCATCTGCCGGGCGGCTGGAGAAGCTGAAAGCGGAGCTGGAGCGTGTCGCGCGCTTTACCGGAGTCGAGAAGGTCGTATTTCTCGACGGGTGGCGCGGCACTTAATGTGCCGGCTTCATTGGCTTGTGAGAGCGTATGGGAAAGGAGAAGGTCCATTGCTGTTGCCAATTCTCGAAGGCCGCAATGTCAGGCTCCGCCCGCCATGTGACGGAGATGCTGATGTGCGTTTCTCCTTGGGCACGAACGCTGAGATCGCGGAGATGTACGGCATCAACAAGGACGATATCAAGCCGATGACCCGCGAGGGCGCGGCTCGATGGAGGCAGTCGTTTGCCGAGCGCCCGAATGCCTGGGTCATCGAGATCAACGGCGCTTTCGCCGGTGAAATCAGATTGGATAACGTCAATCTCCAAGACAGACGCGCGACGATGGCGATCGGTATCAGCAATCCCTCCTTGCTCGGCAGAGGTTTTGGCACCGAGGCGATCACTCTTCTACTACGCCATGCCTTCGAAGAGATGGGCCTGCATCGTATCGGAATACGCGTGCTTGCTTATAACAAGCGCGCCATCCGCGCCTATGAGAAATGCGGCTTCACCATCGAGGGCCGGGAGCGCGAGACGGCTTACGTCAACGGCAGCTGGCACGATGACATCATGATGGGTCTGCTGGATCGCGAGTTTTTATCGAAGGGACTGTGAGACAAAAGCGAAAGCGAGCTTGCAATGCAGCGACATAAAACGCCCGCAACAGGGCAAAGACGGGTGCGATGCGCTTTATCCGGCTCATTCACAATGAACCCAAGCGCCCCTTGCCGACCTATCTCACCGGCAACTCATAACTGTGCTTGAGCGTTTCCATGGGCACATCCGTCTTGACGTTCAGCACACTTGGGATACGTGTCAGATAGTCGGCTTGGAAGCGCCAATAGCTGTGCAGGTCCGCGGTGACGATCCGCAGGATTGCATCGCATTCCCCCGTCGTGAGGTGGCATTCGACCACTTCTGGAAATCGCCGGATTGCCTCGCCAAACTGGACCGTTATCTCGGCGTCCTGCGTCTTGAACCAAACTCGTGCGAAAACGGTAAGACCGGCGCCGACCTTTGTCGGATCAAGCACGGCGACATAGCGGTCAATAACACCAGCTTCCTCCAGCAATCGTACTCTGCGCAGGCAAGGCGAAGGCGATAATCCGACTTCTTTCGCCAGTTCCACATTGGAGATACGCCCATTTCGCTGGAGCACCCGCAAGATGCGGCGGTCAATATCGTCTAAGTTCATTGGCGTTTTCAGCCTCATATTTTGGCATCTTTGGTACTTTATGCCATATTTCGATATTTCCTTGCCTTCTTTGCAAGGTTATTGCGCGCAGGTTAGCTTAACATTCCATCTATTCAACACGAAGATGGAAACTCGTTCATGCCGAAAAAGCTCAAGAAGGTCGTGCTCTCTTATTCAGGTGGTCTGGACACCTCGATCATCCTGAAATGGCTGCAGGAGACGTATAAGTACGAGGTCGTGACCTTCACGGCGGATCTGGGTCAGGGCGAGGAGCTGGAACCAGCGCGTAAGAAGGCCGAGATGTTAGGGATCAGGGACGTCCGGATCGTGGATGTGCGCGAAGAATTCGTCCGCGATTTTGTATTCCCGATGTTCCGCGCCAATACGCTCTATGAGGGCCAATATCTTCTTGGCAGCTCCATTGCCCGCCCGCTGATCGCAAAGCATCTTGTCAGCATTGCCCAGGAAGTCGGCGCCGACGCTATTGCCCACGGGGCGACCGGAAAGGGTAATGACCAGGTCCGCTTCGAGCTGACCGTCAATGCCCTTGATCCCTCAATCAGGATCATCGCCCCATGGCGCGAGTGGGCCATTCAGTCCCGGACGCAGCTGATTGACTATGCTGAAAAGCATCAGATTCCCGTTCCCAAGGACAAGCGAGGGGAGGCGCCCTTTTCGATCGATGCAAATTTGTTGCATACCTCGACCGAAGGCAAAGTGCTCGAAGACCCGGCTGATATTGCGCCGGATTATATCTATCAGCGGACGGTCGATCCCGTCGATGCACCCGATCTGCCGGAGGTCATTACCATCGGCTTCCAGAAGGGCGATGCGGTTTCCCTCAATGGCGAGAGGTTGCCGCCAGCGACGTTACTAACCTCACTCAACGAACTCGGTGGCAGTCATGGAATTGGCCGGCTCGATCTCGTTGAGAACCGATTTATCGGCATGAAGTCGCGTGGGGTCTACGAGACACCCGGCGGCACGATTTTGCTTGCGGCCCATCGTGGGATTGAGTCGATCACGCTTGATCGTGCTGCTGCCCATCTGAAGGACGAGATCATGCCGCGCTATGCTGAGCTGATCTATAACGGCTTCTGGTATTCGCCCGAGCGGGAGATGCTGCAGGCGCTCGTCGACCACAGTCAAGCCTACGTTACCGGCGAGGTGACGGTGAGGCTCTACAAGGGTTCGGCGAGCGTCATCGCCCGCAGCTCGCCTGACTCGCTCTATTCTGCCGACCTCGTCACCTTCGAGGAAGGTTTGGCCAACTACGACCATCACGATGCAGAAGGCTTCATCAGGCTCAACGGGCTGCGCCTTCGGAGCTGGGCGGCACGCAACAGGAAATTGGGTGAGCACGGCCCACTGCAAAGTCCATAAGTATCGGACAAAAACACGGCTGAGGATGGCCGCATCAATCATCTGCTCCTCAATGGCAGGGGAATCGCATATGAGCTGGATCGGCAGGGGAAGCCCTTTCTCCCCGAGGGGAGAAGGGGGACGCGGCAACGACTTCAGTTTATATGCGATTGCCTTTCCCTCCAGGATCGGATGAAATCAGCAAATCTCTGTCGTGGCGATCTTGATGCCGAAGCCTTCGAGGCCGACATAGTGCCGTTCGCGGCTGGTGAGCAGCTTGATCGAGCTGACGCCGAGATCCTTCAGGATCTGAGCGCCGAGGCCGATTTCCAGCCATTCGCTCTCTCGAGCCTGCGCTTCGGCATGACTTTCGCGCTCGGTCTGACGCGTCTTGCGGCCATTGTCGAAATGACCGACGCCGACGGAGCCTTCGCGCAGGTAGACGATAACGCCGCGGCCTTCCTCGGCGATCTTCTTCATGTAGAAATCGACCGGACGGCGCTTTCCGAACAGATCCTCGGCGACGTTCTCCGGATGAAGGCGGACCGGGATATCGACGCCGTCGCGAATATCGCCGAAGACCACGGCAAGATGCTGCATCGGGTCCCAGGGCAGCGAGTAGGTGTGGGCGCGTGCATTGCCGAACGGTGTTTCGATATCGAAACTGGTGCCGAGCTCGATCAGCGTCTCCTTGCGCTGGCGATAGGCGATGAGGTCGGCAACGGAGACGAGCTTCAGGCCGTTCTGTTCGGCAAATTCCACCACCTGCTGGCCGCGTGTCACCGTGCCGTCGTCGTTGACGAGCTCGCTGATAACGCCGATCGGCGGCAGGCCGGCAAGCTTGCAGAGATCGACGGCGGCTTCCGTATGGCCGGACCGCATCAGCACGCCGCCTTCGCGGGCAACCAGCGGAAAGATATGGCCGGGACGGACGAAATCCGTGGGACCGACATTCGGGTTCGCCAGATTGCGCACCGTCAGTGTCCGGTCGTCGGCGGAAATGCCGGTCGTTGTGCCGTGCTTGAAATCGACCGAGACGGTGAAGGCCGTCGTATGGGCCGAATCGTTTTCCGCGACCATGGCGTTGAGGTTCAGCCGCTTGGCTTCTTCGCGCGGCATCGGCGTGCACACGATGCCGGACGTGTGCCGGACGATGAAAGCCATCTTCTCGGGTGTACAGTGAACGGCGGCAACGATCAGGTCGCCTTCGTTCTCGCGGTCGTTGTCGTCCATGACGACGACGATCTCGCCGGCTTCGAAAGCCCGGATGGCATCGGCAACACGCTTCTGGTCGTAAGACATCTCGACGTTCCTACCTCTGCCGGCCCGTCTGGCCGCGATCTCTCAGATAATGGTCGGCAACGGCGCAGGCGACCATTGCCTCGCCGATCGGCACGGCGCGAATGCCCACGCAAGGATCGTGGCGGCCCTTGGTGCGCACATCGACATTGTTGCCGTCCGCATCGATCGACTGGCGTTCCGTCAGGATCGAGGAGGTTGGCTTGATGGCAAAGCGCGCGACGATCGGCTCGCCCGTGGAAATGCCGCCCAGGATGCCGCCGGCATGATTGGACAGGAATATGCGCTTGCCGTCATTGCCCATGCGCATCGCATCGGCATTTTCCTCGCCTGTGAGTTCAGCGGAGGCAAAGCCTTCGCCGATTTCGACGCCCTTGACGGCATTGATCGACATCAGCAGCGAGGCGATATCCTGGTCGAGCTTGCCGTAGATCGGAGCGCCAAGACCGGCCGGCACGCCTTCGGCCACGACTTCGACCACAGCCCCGATCGAGGAGCCGGCCTTGCGGATGCCGTCGAGATACTCTTCCCACACTGGCACGATCTCGGGATCAGGAGCGAAAAAGGGGTTCTGATCGACCTGAGCCCAATCCCAGTTGGCACGGTTGATCTTGTGCTTGCCGATCTGCACCAGCGCGCCGCGGATCGTCACGCCCGGCACGACGAGGCGGGCGATACCGCCGGCGGCAACGCGCGCTGCGGTTTCGCGAGCCGATGAGCGACCGCCGCCGCGATAATCGCGGATGCCATATTTGACGTCGTAAGTGTAGTCGGCATGGCCGGGGCGGTAGCGCCTCGCGATCTCGCCATAATCCTTGGAGCGCTGGTCCGTATTCTCGATCAGCATCGAGATCGGCGTGCCGGTCGAGATCATCGTCTCGCCGTCCTCGTCCATCATCACGCCCGAAAGAACCTTGACGAGATCGTCCTCGCGCCGCTGCGTCACGAAGCGGGATTGCCCCGGCTTGCGCTTGTCGAGCCAGGTCTGAATGTCCTCCAGCTTGAAGCGGAGGCCGGGAGGGCAGCCGTCGACGACGCAGCCGAGCGCCGGGCCGTGGCTTTCGCCCCAGGTGGTGACACGGAAAAGATGACCGAATGTATTGTGCGACATGAAAACGACCGGTTTGTTGCAGCCTGACGTGCAAGACTGCGTCTTGTCACTTGCAATTTCGGCCCACTCATAGAGCATGATGCCGAAAAGTGTAAGCGGTTTTCGGGCGGCATCATGCTCTGCCTATTTCATTCCAGCGCCGAATGCCGACGAGACAAAATCTTTCTTTCTGACTGGGCCTAAACGGTTGCCTTGGCCACTTTCGTTGCGCCATCGGCATGGTAAACAAAGATTAATCTGCGCTGTGGATTGTGACGATGCATTCACCAATTGGGCGAGCGAAGCCACTATTGGGGGCAACTTCCGCCATATTCGACGTGTTTTCTACGAGACATAAGAAATTACCATTCAATTGAAGTTAAGGGATAACGACAATGCGCTTCTTTGTAGCGACGCTTTTGGCCACGGCCAGTTTGCTTGCTCCCGTCGCCAGCTTTGCCGAAAGTGCAGATGTCGAAGCAATCATCAAGAAGGTTGATACGAAGAATTTCAGCATCACGCTGGATGACGGCAAGAATTACCAGGTGCCCGAGGATTTCGATTTCAGCGGTCTGCAGGCAGGCGTCAAGGTCGTGGTCTTCTACACGGAAGTCGACGGCAAGCGCGTCGTCAACGACCTGGATGTCGTCCAGTAGGTGCCGCAGCCGCTGGACAACTGGCGGCCAATTCCGAATACAGCGCTTTGAAAACGATTATTCTGCCGCAATTTCCCGATCACGCAGCCATCGCGCTCACTTGGGGGCCGCTCTAAATCCAGCCGATAATCTTCATCTGTGGATCGACTTTCAGGATCTGGTCCTGATGGATCGGGATATCGGCCGCCTCTTCCTTGTCGATATCCCCGATCAGACGGAACAGCGTGCGGATCACGCCGCCATGCGTGACGCAAACCGTTGGACGATCGACGGATGCCAGCCATGAGCCTACGCGCCATGAGAGGATCTCATAGCTTTCGGCGTCTTCGCCGGGCGGAATGAAATCCCATTTGTTCGCCTTGCGCTCGGCAAGCCGGTCTGGCGCCGTCGCCTTCAATTCCTTGAGGGTGAAGCCTTCCCAGGCGCCGAACGAAAGTTCGACAAGCCTTTCGTCCGTGCGATAGTCCTTGGGCGGCAAACCCATGGCATCGCGTGCGATTTCCATGGTTTCGCGCGTGCGCAGCAAAGGGCTGGCAACGAAATCGAAGGGCGTGTTTTCGAAGGTGAGGATTTCGGCGAGGTCGATGCCGTTCTGCCGCGCCTGTTCGCGGCCGATGGCATTGAGATCGATATCCTTTTGCCCTTGCAGGCGTCGCTCGGCATTCCAGTCGGTCTGACCGTGACGTATCACATAGAGGATGGGCGACACGGTCAGATTTCCTGTTGATCAGTCCTTCGCGACGGAAATGTCAGGCGCATCCACAGCCTTCATGCCGACCGTGTGGTAGCCGGAATCGACGTGATGGATTTCGCCTGTCACGGCCGTCGAGAGATCGGACAGCAGATAGAGGGCAGAGTTGCCGACTTCGTCGATCGTGACAGTCCGCTTCAGCGGCGCGTTGTATTCGTTCCACTTCAGTATGTAGCGGAAATCGCCGATGCCGGAAGCGGCAAGCGTCTTGATCGGGCCTGCCGAGATCGCATTGACGCGGATGCCGCGGCTGCCGAGATCGACGGCGAGGTAGCGCACGCTTGCTTCGAGAGCGGCCTTGGCAACACCCATGACGTTGTAGTGTGGCATGACCTTCTCCGCACCGTAATAGGTGAGGGTGATCATCGACCCGCCGTCGTTCATGATTCGCTCGGCACGCTGTGCAACCGCCGTGAAGGAATAGACGGAGATGTCCATCGTCTTCGTGAAGTTGTCGCGGCTGGTGTCGAGGTAGCGGCCGGTCAGCTCGTCCTTGTCGGAAAAGGCAATGGCGTGCACGACGAAATCGATCTTGCCCCATTTCGCCTCAAGCGTGTCCATGACGGCATCGATCGTTGCCGGCTCGGTCACGTCGCAATGGCCGGCCATGAAGGCGCCGAGTTCCTGAGCGAGCGGCTCGACGCGCTTCTTCAGAGCATCGCCCTGCCACGTCAACGCGATTTCGGCTCCGGCATCCGAACAGGCCTTGGCAATACCCCACGCTATCGAACGGTTGTTTGCTACGCCGAGGATGACGCCGCGCTTGCCTGCCATGAGGCCAGTGGATTGAGCCATATTCTGCTCCCTTGAACTTTCGAATGACCCTGCCTATGGCATAGGCCGTTCCCCTGTTCAAGCATCGTAAAGATCATCAACTGTTAGGGATCGTAACAAAGGGTGCTGTTGTCACCAAAATTTCACAGGAAAAGCCCTTCGCGCATGCTGCGCATGAGATCCGTGACCTTATCATCCGGTTTTTCCCACAGCATCAGCCGCAATTCGACGACGAGATCGCCTTTTCCGCCATTGCCGTCGGGCAACCCCTCACCGGAAATGCGAACGATCTGATCCGAGCCGGACCAGGCCGGCACCGTAATCTTGACGGGACCGCTCAGTCCTTCGACCATGACCTCGCAGCCCAGCACCGCGTTCTCGATGGTGATGGGCAATATTGTACGCACATCGCTGCCGTCGAGCGTGAAGCGACCGTCTGTCGACAGATGAACGGTGACGGCGACATCGCCGCGCAGCATGCCCTGCAGTTTCAGTCCCTGACCCTTCAGATGAAGCACCTGGCCGTTGGAAATATCCGTCGTCGCCTGGAAGCGCGCCTCGCGGTTGTCCGGCAGCGGCACGGTGATCCAGCGGCTCTTCAGCATGTCGTCGAGCGTCACCGTTGCCTCAGCTGCGACCTCCGGGGTTTTTTCCGGCGGCTTTTCAGGGGCGTTGCTGCCGGTGATGCGCCGCACAAGCGAGCCGATGATGCCGAAGGCGGAGCGCGAGCCAGCCGAAGCGGCGACTGTTGCGAGCTGCTCTTCTTCCACCAGCGGCTCTTCCGGTGCCGTGGCATTGGGTTGCTCCTGCGGCTTTTCCGCCTGTTGCGCGCCGGCTGCCACCGTGGCTTGCGGCTGCTGCGCCTGGCCCGCCTTCACCCCGAAAATGCGTTCGACCATATCCTCGGGAGATTCGCTTGCGCCGGCTTGCTGGCCGGATGCGGCGGAGGCTGCCGCCTTGCGGGCATTGGCGCGGGCAAGCTCCTCCATGATCTTGTCGGCATTGGCGCGGGCCGCCCTGGCACGCTCGGCAGCCTCTCGAGCCGCCTGCCGCTGCTGCATGATCGTCTTTTCCTGGCTCTGCCCTTTTGCCTCGGCCATGCGCGCGATCTGATCGTAGCGGCTGCGTTTTTGCGGGTCCTTCAGTGTTTCGTAAGCGCGGCCGATTTCGGCAAAGCGCTCGGTCGCTGTCGGATCGCCCAAATTGTGGTCCGGATGTTCGGATTTGGCGAGGCTGCGCCAGGCTGCCTTGATTTCGTCCGCTCCGGCGTCCTTCCGAACGCCCAGCACCTTGTAAGGATCGCGCATCTTTCCCGCCATCGTTCCTGGGCGTCCCGGCTCCTTGGGGCAGCCCAAATACTGCAACTCGTTGATCGCGTTTGCGCACCACGCTTCCGCACGGGAGGCTTGGCGCATACGCGGTCGAGCCGATCCTGCGGGAAGAGTCGCTAATCAGGCGTTACGCTCGAAGGGACAGCGATCCGCCATTTAAGGCATGGTTAGCCGATCGCTAACGGTTGATGCCGAGAATTCGCAGCCGATAGGGGAAATGGCGTATGCAGGGTGATGCACCGCGGAGCGATCCCTGTTTCAAACGTCCATGAAGATGAGGCGGTCAGCCGGCCTGCTGGAAACTCAGCAGTTGCCATTCACCCAGGCCGACAAGGCAGGTTCTGCCGGAGAAGTTGGCGACGCCCTGATAGGAGTGGCGGCTGGTGCGGAATTGCCGGCAGACGACGCCGGAGGCATTGCTTTCGACGATGGTGTCGATGACCCCGGCGCTGCCGGTCGAGGTATTTGCCCAGGGAATGGGCTGCCCGTTGAGCTTGTGCAGGTCCGCCGAGGTAACGGCATTGCGCACCGTGGTTTCATCGGACATGCTGTCGGTCGTCACGGGCGCCGTCGGCACCGTGCCGGTAGAGACGCTGCGATCCACCTTGGCCGAGCTCAGATAGTCCATGCCGCCGCCGACGCAGCCGCCAAGGGTGAAAAGGGAAGCCAGGACGACAGCCATGGTCAGGCCTTTTGCAAGCTTGCGCTTTGTATGAACGGTCGACTTTGCTATGACTTCCACCCGAATATTTTGGCCAGCCAGAGGGGCCAGCGGTTATTAGGAATTGCGGAGCATTTGAACTAATATGTCGGAAAACGAGTTAACAAGCGGTGACTTCACCGAGCAGAACGAGCCTTTCACTCTTTTTGCATCCTGGCTGCGCGAAGCCGAGACCACCGAACCGAACGATCCGAATGCAGTTGCGCTGGCAACGGTGGATGAGGATGGCTTGCCAAATGTCCGTATGGTTCTTCTGAAGGGTTTCGATAGCGACGGATTCGTATTCTATACGAATTTCGAGAGCCAGAAAGGTCAAGAAATTCTTTCCCAGAAGAAAGCGGCCATGTGCTTCCACTGGAAGTCGCTGCGCCGCCAGGTACGCCTGCGCGGTCTGGTTGAAGTGGTGAGCGACAAGGAGGCGGACGAATATTTCAAGACCAGGGCGCGGGGCAGCCGCATCGGTGCCTGGGCCTCGAAGCAGTCGCGACCTTTGGAAGGCCGTTTCGCGCTGGAAAAGGCCGTTGCCGAGTATACCGCCCGTTACGCGATCGGCGACATTCCGCGTCCGCCCTACTGGTCCGGCTTCCGCATTCGGCCGTTGTCGATCGAATTCTGGCATGACCGCCAGTTCCGCCTGCATGATCGCATCGAGTTTCGCCGCGACGTACCGGAAGGTGCCTGGCAGAAGGTGCGGATGTATCCCTAAAACCTATGCCGTCTCCCGGCGCCTCATCAGCCACATGGGGATGCCGGACGCGAGCGCCGATGCATAGCGGGGCTTCTGATAGTGGCCGTTCAGCGATAGTCGCGGCAGCAATAGCGGCGCATTGCCGCTTGTTGCCGTGATCGTACCGGGGCGTGTGGTGACGCCGACGGAAAAGCCGAGTTCTGCCGCAAGCCGTCCCTCGCGCGGCGAGACGGCTTCGTTCGTGCCATAGGGATAGGCGATCGCGGTCGGCCGCTCTCCCGTGATGTCGGCGACATAATCGGCCGAAAGCGCCATCTCGGCGGCGGCCTCCGCTTCCGTGAGCCTCGCCAGCGCCCGATGGCTCACCGTATGCGCACCGAGCGAGGCAAGCGGATGGCGTGCGAGCTGCCGCAATTCGTTCCGATCCATGATCGATGCGCGGACTATGTCGAGCGGTTCCAGGCCGTGGCGCCGGGCAAGCTCATCGATCCGGCTGACGGCTTCGCTTTCCTCATGACTATGGACAAAGGCGGCGAAGCGGGCAAAGGCCGCATACTTCTGGCTGCCCTTGCCCAGCGGGAGAAACTCCTCTCCCGACCCGAAATCGAATGTCAGGCGATCAAGCCGCGCGAACAGGTCGGCAAGCGTCTCCCACCATAAACTATGGGTGCACTCCGAAAGCCCTCGGGCGACGAAGATGGTGAAGGGCACATCGTGGCGCGCGAAGATTGGTAGGGCGTGGTCAAGATTGTCCCTGTTGCCGTCGTCGAGCGTGAAGGCGACGAAGGGCGGGTTACCGGCAGCGCTTTCGGCTCGTGAGGGCAGTGCGTCGAGCGCGATGAACTCGTAGCCATCCTGTTTCAACCGCGCGATCGCCTGATCGAGAAAGTCGGGCGAGACCTCCAGATGCGCATTGGGGGCAAAGCGGTGAGGGAGGGCAGGTCGGACGTGGTGAAGGGTGAATATCGTGCCGAGACCCGCAACGTCGCGCACCAGGCCCGCACCCTTCAAGATTGCGGCAGCTTCAAGCCCGCTGGAGATCATCGCGCGCTTGAGGCGGACCTTGATGCCCTGTTCCATGCGGATCGACCCGGTTGACCAATGCCAACGCTCTAGCGCATCCCCGTTAAACCTTACTGAATCTTTGCCATAATTTCCAATGCGTTAATGCTTATTTTACCAGGAAAGGCAAAATTGAAGAACTATCGAGGCTGTTGCCTCAATATCGCACCGGTATCAGGTTTTTGTCGCAAAATCATACAGGGATTGATGCGGTGTGTTGGCATTCTTTCGGTTGGGGACAATTATGAAACGACTTCTGATGGCTTTGTCTGCGGCCGTCTTGCTGTTGAGCGCTCCGGTGGCGAGCTTCGCGGGCAGCGCCTATTTCATCATGGATGCGAAGACCGGCAAGGTGCTGGCATCGAGCAATGCGGATGACCTCAACCATCCGGCGTCGCTGACGAAGATGATGACCCTGTACATGACTTTCGAGGCCATCCACCGCGGCAAGTTGAGTTGGAACACCAGGATCCCGGTCTCGCGCGCCGCCGCCGCCAAGCCTCCGACCAAGCTCGGCCTGAAGCCCGGCGGCACGGTGACCGTCCGCGAAGCAGTCGATGGCATGATCATCAAGTCCGCCAACGACGCTGCAGCCGCCATGGCCGAAGCGCTCGGCGGCAGCGAAAGCGGCTTTGCCCGGCTGATGACGCAGAAGGCTCGCGAAATCGGCATGCGCCGCACCGTCTTCCTGAACGCCTCCGGCCTTCCGAACATGCAGCAGGTGACGACGGCCCGCGACATGTCGACACTCGCCGTCGCGCTGATCAACAACTATCCCCAGGAATACCGGCTCTTCTCGCAGGTGAGCTTCAACTACCGCGGTCACTATGTGCGCGGCCACAATAATCTGATGTATCGCTATGAGGGCATGGACGGTATCAAGACCGGCTATACCAATGCCTCGGGCTTCAATATCGTCAGCGCCGTGCGCCAGGGTAATCGCCGCGTGATCGGCGTCGTCATGGGCGGTGCCACCGCACGCGGCCGCGATGCAATGATGGCGTCGTTGCTGGATCGCTATGTGCCGAAGGCAAGCCCGGTCGCAACATCGCGTCTGCTGGCGAGCGTCGGCGGCGGCAAGGTAGCGAATCAGGTCGAAGTAGCGTCGGCATCGGACGATGTTGCAGTCAATGTCGATACGCAGACCACCGCCTCGGCACCGCGCAAGCGCGCCGAAGTCGTTCCGATGGCGTTTGCGGCTGCCTCGAACGTCACCGTGCCGATGGATCGTCCGGCTGCGATGGACGAGATCCTCGTTGCCAACAAGCCGTCAGCGGCAGCCACCGGCGGCTGGCAGGTGCAGATTGCCGCGACACCGAGCGCCCAGGCTGCCAAGGAGCTGCTTTCGGAAGCGAAATCTCGCGCAGGCAACGCGCTTGCCAACGCCTCGCCCTATACCGAAGCCGTCGGCAAGGGCGGCAACACGGTCTATCGCGCCCGCTTTGTCGGCTTTGCAAGCCGCGACGACGCAAATTCCGCCTGCTCCGCTTTGAAGCGCAAGGACTTCGATTGCATGCTGCTGCCGAACAAGGGCTGAGATTAATCCCCATTGGATAGAAGCGAGCCGGCGGAGCAGATTTCCGCCGGCTCGACTTTTTTGCCGGAATCGTTCATTGATGTCGAGAACATAAGAGGAACGATTCCGATGCTGAAAGATCTGATGACGCAATTCGAAAGGGCGTCGGCGACCTATGCCGCCGACAACGGCATGGAACGTGACGACGATTGGTTCGTCCTGAAACTCCAGGAGGAGATGGGCGAACTGATCCAGATATGGAACAGGATCACGGGGCGGGGGCGCCGCAAGGGCATGAGCCAATCGGAGCTGGCGACGGCGCTTGCCGACGAAACTGCCGATGTACTCGGCCATGTCCTTCTCTTTGCGCATCGCAACGGCCTCGATCTCAGCGCTGCCGTCGAACGCAAATGGCGTTTCCGCCCTCGGGAATAATGAGGGCAGGTGGGTTTTAAGCCTTCGTGCCGCCCACTGTGATCTGATCCATCCGCAGATGCGGCTGGCCGACCCCGACGGGAACCCATTGGCCCGCCTTGCCGCAATTGCCGATACCGGTATCGAGCTTCATGTCATTGCCGATCATCGTCACGCGCTTCATGGCATCCGGACCATTGCCGATCAGCATGGCCCCCTTGATCGGAGCGCCGACCTTGCCGTCCTCGATGAGGTAAGCCTCGGTGCAGCCGAAAACGAACTTGCCCGAGGTAATATCCACCTGTCCGCCTCCGAAGGAGACGGCATAGATGCCCTTCTTCACCGAGGCGATGATTTCTTCCGGCGTCTTGTCGCCGCCGAGCATATAGGTGTTGGTCATGCGCGGCATCGGCGTATGGGCATAGCCCTGACGGCGGCCGTTGCCGGTCGCCTTCATGCCCATTAGCCGGGCGTTCTGACGGTCCTGCATGTAACCGACAAGCTTGCCGTTCTCGATCAGCACGTTATAGGCTGAGGGCGTGCCTTCGTCGTCGACCGTGATCGAGCCACGGCGGTTCTCCATCGTGCCGTCATCGACGACGGTCACGCCGGAAGCGGCCACTATCTGGCCCAAAAGGCCGGCGAAGGCTGAAGTCTTCTTACGATTGAAATCGCCTTCCAGCCCGTGGCCGACGGCTTCATGCAGCATGACGCCCGGCCAGCCGGAGCCGAGCACGACGTCCATCGTACCTGCCGGCGCCTCGATCGCTTCGAGATTGACCAGCGCCTGACGCAGCGCTTCGTCTGCGCCGTGGTGCCAATTGTCCTCTGTCACAAAATCACCGAAGCCGATGCGTCCGCCCGTGCCGAAGGAGCCGGATTCCTGGCGGTCGCCGTCACCGACGATGACGGAAATGTTGACGCGCGTCATCGGCCTGACATCACGCACGCGGTGGCCGTCGGCGCGCAGAATGTCGACCACCTGCCAGCTTGCGGCGATGGATGCCGTCACCTGACGCACTTTGAGGTCCTTGTCGCGCAGATAGGTGTCGATCCGCTGCAGGAGCTTCGCCTTTTCTTCGAAGCTCGGCGTGCCAATCGGGTTCTCGTCGCCATAGAGCACCTTGTTGGTGCGCTGGGGCGCGGCCGCATAGGAGCCGGCATAGCCCGCTGTTACCGCGCGCACCGCATCGGCGGCGCGCTTCAACGCGGTTTCGGAGAGATCGCCCGCATGCGCATAGCCCACCGCTTCGCCTGCAACGGCGCGAAGGCCGAAGCCTTGTTCGGTGTTGAAGCTGCCGCCCTTCATGCGGCCGTTGTCGAATGTCAGCGATTCGGCCTGGACATGCTCAACGAAAAGCTCGCCATCGTCGGCGCCCGACAGCGCTTCAGCAACGATGCCGCGCAGTTTTGCCTCGTCGGCATCGAAAAGAGTAAGGAGATCGGTATTCATGGGTCAGGTGCTCCGTTCAGAGCCGATGTAGGCTTCGCACGGCGCAAGAGCAAGCCCATGCCGTCAGGGAAGGGCGTCGTAACCGTCTGCGAAGCCCTTCAAGTCCACAGGAATGCCGATGCCTTCTTCCGGCGACTGAAAGACGATGAAGGTTGCGGTCGCGCCGCTGCGCAGCGTCTTCAGCAACTCGTCTTCAAGCACGACTTCAGCGTAGCAGCCGTCGGAAAAGCAGCGTACGAAATAAGCGCGGCCGATATCCTTGCCGTCTATGTTCAGGCCAAGACCGTTCGGCAGCAGCACGCCGAGCGGCGCCAGTACGCGCAGGATCTTGGATTTACGGTCGGCGGTCTTCAGCACGACGACGGAGAGGCCGATTTCCGGCCTGTCCTCGGCGATCACGTTCTGCATCAGCGCGCATTGCTCAGTCGAAGCGCCGGCCGGCTTGTCGCAGACAACGGACCACGCGCCATGGCTGGAACGGACCGTACCCGGCGGTTGCGGAACCTGGCTTGTCGGAACCTGCTGCGTATGCGGCTGCGGCTGGCCTTGCTGCTGGGGCTGCAATTGCTGGGTCTGCTGCGCCGGCGGCTGAGTCTGCTGTGCCTGTTGCGCCCATACGGGCGCCGCAACCGTGGCAGCGACGCTGCCGGTAACAAGCAAAAGCCGGGCGAGGGAACGAAAACCCATGGAAACCTCTAGATTCGAATCAGTGCCGCTATTGTTGAAGCCCAGGCCGGCAAATGAAAAGCCCCGGCTGCTGGATTCCAACCGACTACGGCGGAAATACGACCTCTACTCCATTTTGTCCCGGCGGCGCCATGGACCATCATGCAATTTTTCGTATGATGATGAAATGCTTGCCATGTGCGGAACAAGCATGGGGGAGATTCGCGCAAAAATGCCGCACTAACAAATGTCTTGAGTTGTTGCGGAGCACCCCAAACTGTGGTTTGAAGCGCAATGGATTGTAGGGATACTGCGTTTGAGGAAGATCTGGGATCAAACGCTGGAGGGAGAGACATCGTGATTAAGAGAGCTTACGCGGCTCTGACGGCTGTGATCTGTCTGCTTTTTGCGACAGGCAGCTATGCCGATCAGCCGAGACCCTGGGAAATCGGTTTGCAGCAGCCGGCAACCGGCAACATGCATCAAATCCGCTGGTTTGAGGCATACACGCTTTGGTTTATCATTCCGATCACGCTGCTTGTTCTGGCCCTCCTGGTGGTGGTCATGGTCAAGTTCCGGGCTTCCAGGAACCCGGTTCCGTCCAAGACGAGCCACAACACGCTGATCGAGGTCATCTGGACCATCGGACCGGTGCTCATTCTTCTCTTCCTGGCCATTCCCTCCTTCAACCTGCTGACCGATCAGCTAACCTTTCCGGAAAAGACGGATGTCACCGTCAAGGCGACGGCGACCCAGTGGCAGTGGAACTACGAATATGAGGGTAGCGGCGCGACTCCGGTCGCCTTCGATTCCTTCATGCTGAAGGAGCAGGATCGCACTGCTGCCGGCAAGGACGACAAGTCGAAGTATCCGCGCCTTCTTGCCGTCGATAACGAAATGGTCGTACCCGTCGGCAAGAACGTGCGCGTTCTCGTCACGGCCGCGCCGACCGACGTCATCCATTCCTTCGCCATGCCTGCCTTCGGCGTCAGGATCGACGCCATTCCGGGCCGTCTGAACGAGACCTGGTTCAATGCCGACCGCGAAGGCCTGTATTATGGACAGTGTTCCGAGCTCTGCGGCAAGGATCACTCTTTCATGCCGATCGCCATCCGCGTCGTCTCCGACGATCAGTATAAGCAGTGGCTGGCGGCCGCTGCGACCGATGTCGGCAAGGCGAACAAGGCTCTGATGGCCGCCGTCGATCAGCCGACGACCGTCAAGGTCGCCGAAAATACGGCGAAGTAAGGGGATAGGAACAATGGCTGGATCCACGGCACACGACGATCACGCGCATGATCTTCACGACGCCCATGCGCATGACGATCATCACGCTCATAAGCAATCTTTCGCCAATCGCTGGCTGTTTTCGACGAATCACAAGGATATCGGCACGCTCTATCTGATCTTCGCGATTTTCGCGGGCGTGATCGGCTTCCTGCTGTCCGTTGCCATCCGCATGGAATTGCAGGAACCGGGCATCCAGATCTTCAGCGGTCTGGCATCGATGGTCTATGGCTATTCCGGCGACGCCGCCATCGACGGCGGCAAGCAGATGTACAACGTCTTCGTCACCGCCCATGCGCTGGTCATGATCTTCTTCATGGTCATGCCGGCGATGATCGGCGGCTTCGCCAACTGGATGGTGCCGATCATGATCGGCGCGCCTGACATGGCCTTCCCGCGCCTGAACAACATCTCGTTCTGGCTTCTCGTTCCGGCCTTCCTGCTGCTCATTCTCTCGATGTTTGTCGAAGGACCGGCGGGTGCCTATGGCGCCGGCGCAGGCTGGACGATGTATGCGCCCTTGTCGGGTATTGTCGGCCATCCGGGTCCGGCGATCGATCTGGCCATCTTCGCTCTGCATATCGCGGGCGCCTCCTCGATCCTTGGCGCAATCAATTTCATTACCACCATCCTCAACATGCGCGCGCCCGGCATGACGCTGCACAAGATGCCGCTGTTTGCCTGGTCCGTCCTGATCACGGCCTTCCTGCTGCTCCTGTCTCTGCCCGTTCTCGCCGGCGCCATCACCATGGTGCTGACGGACCGCAACTTCGGTACGACCTTCTTCGCGCCGGAAGGCGGCGGCGATCCGCTGCTCTACCAGCACCTGTTCTGGTTCTTCGGCCATCCGGAAGTCTATATCCTGATCCTGCCCGGTTTCGGCATGATCAGCCACATCATCTCCACCTTCTCGCGCAAGCCGATCTTCGGTTATCTCGGTATGGCGTACGCCATGGTCGCGATCGGCGCCGTTGGCTTCGTCGTCTGGGCTCATCACATGTACGTGACGGGTCTTTCGCTCGACACGCAGCGCTACTTCGTCTTTGCGACGATGGTCATCGCCGTGCCGACAGGCGTCAAGGTCTTCTCGTGGATTGCGACGATGTGGGGCGGTTCAATCCAGTTCCGCACGCCGATGATCTGGGCGCTCGGCTTCATCTTCCTGTTCACGGTCGGCGGCGTCACCGGCGTTCAGCTTGCCAATGCCGGCCTCGATCGCGAACTGCATGCGACCTATTATGTGGTCGCGCACTTCCACTACGTTCTGTCGCTCGGCGCCGTCTTCGCCATCTTCGCCGCGTGGTACTATTGGTTCCCGAAGATGACCGGCTACATGTACAATGAGCGGATCGGTAACTGGCACTTCTGGATCACCTTCATCGGTGTGAACATGGTGTTCTTCCCGCAGCACTTCCTGGGGCGTGCGGGCATGCCGCGCCGCTACATCGATTATCCTGATGCCTATGCCGGCTGGAACTTCGTGTCCTCCATCGGCTCCTATGTCGCAGCCGTAGGCCTTTGCTTCTTCTTCTGGGGCGTTATAGATGCCTTCGCGAAGAAGCGCGTTGCCGGCAGCAATCCCTGGGGCGATGGTGCGACCACGCTCGAGTGGCAGCTGTCGTCGCCGCCGCCGCACCACCAATGGGAAGAGCTACCGCGCATCAGGTAACTCATTTCCGGATGCCGTGATAAACGGCGTCCGGCTCAACTGACAATTGGAAGAACGAATGACGGTCATCGACAATCACGAAGCGCTCGCGAAGCAAGGCGAAACCGGCCTGTCGGAAGCGGGTGCACGCGATTATTTCGAGCTGTTGAAGCCGCGCGTGATGTCGCTGGTCGTCTTCACCGCCTTCACCGGTCTGGTGCTGGCTCCCGGTCACATCAACCCCGTTCTCGGTTTCATCGCCATTCTCTGCATTGCCGTTGGTGCCGGTGCATCCGGTGCCTTGAACATGTGGTATGACGCCGATATCGACGCAGTGATGAGCCGCACGGCACGCCGGCCAATACCGTCCGGCCGCATCACCCCGTCGGAAGCTCTGGCCTTCGGCCTCGTGCTGTCGGGCTTTTCGGTGGTGATCCTAGGCCTGGCGGTCAACTGGCTTTCCGCTGGCATACTCGCCTTTACCATTTTCTTCTATGCCGTCGTCTACACCATGTGGCTCAAGCGCTCGACGCCGCAGAACATCGTCATCGGCGGTGCCGCCGGCGCTTTCCCGCCCGTTATCGGATGGGCCTGCGTGACCGGCAGCGTGCCGGTTGAGAGCATCGTACTCTTCCTCATCATCTTCCTCTGGACGCCGGCGCATTTCTGGGCGTTGGCCCTGTTCAAGATGCGAGACTACGAAGCCGTCGACGTTCCGATGCTGCCGAATGTCTCGGGCATTCCGACGACGAAGAAGCAGATCGTCGTCTATGCGGTGCTCACCGCCATCGTCGGTGTCGCGCCGGCCTTCATGGGCTTTGCCAGCCTTGGCTATGGCGTCGTTGCCGCAGCGCTCGGCGTGATCTTCGTGCACTGTTCCATCGCCGTCTGGCGCATGGCCGATGGCGATGTGAAGATGGTGCCGGCAAAGAAGCTCTTCGGCTTCTCCATTTTCTATCTTTTTGCGATCTTTTCCGCGCTGCTGATCGACCGGCTCGTTGCAGTTCTGATGTCGGGCGGCGCTGGAGGCTGGCTATGATCGAACTCGTCAAGCTAACGGAAGCGCAGAAGAAATCGCGGCGAGGGCGCAACATCGCGCTCGGCCTGGTATTAGCCGGTCTGGTGATCGTGTTCTATGCGATCACCATCATCAAGGTCGGTTCCGGACACGTTTGAGGAGGCGTGATGGAGGGGGAGGTCACAAAGAGCACGAAGGGCGGCACCCGGAACAACGGGCTGGTCGTTGCCATGTGCCTGAGCTTCGTCATCGGCATGACCGCCATGTGCGCGGCTGCCGTGCCGCTTTATCGCATGTTCTGCCAGGTGACAGGCTATAACGGCACGACGCAGCGCGTCGAGCAGGTTTCCAACGTCATCCTCGACAAGAAAATCCAGGTGTCCTTCGACGCCAATGTCGCGGCGGGCCTACCATGGGATTTCAAGCCGCTGCAGAAATCGGTGAGCCCGAAGGTCGGCGAGACGGTCGAGGTCAAGTTCCAGATCGAAAACAAGTCGGACAAGGCGGAGCGCGGCCAGGCGATCTTCAACGTCACGCCGCTGGAAGCGGGGGTCTATTTCAACAAGGTCCAGTGCTTCTGCTTCAATGAGACGGATCTCGCGCCAGGGGAAAAGCGCGAGATGTCGGTGGTTTTCTACGTCGATCCAGAGATCACCAAGGCCGTGGAAACCAAGACGATCAACGCGCTGACATTGTCTTACACCTACTACCCGCGGGAAGGCGCAAAGCCCGTGGCATC
The DNA here is from genome assembly GCF_059803845.1 of Rhizobium sp. UFLA01-1127. NCBI lineage: Bacteria > Pseudomonadati > Pseudomonadota > Alphaproteobacteria > Hyphomicrobiales > Rhizobiaceae > Rhizobium > Rhizobium sp. UFLA01-1127. The sequence goes on from NZ_JAUQTZ010000001.1 coordinate 89,484, forward strand.
GAATGACGGCGCTGCGAAGCCGGTGGAAAAGAAACTTTGATGGAGACTGCTTTTCGGTTCGACCGGAAGCAATATGGGAAAAAGTTATTCGGGGATTGCTGATATGGCCGAAGTGCATCAGAGAAAACACGACTATCACATTATCGATCCCAGCCCCTGGCCGATCATCGCGGCCATCGGGGCCTTCGTGATCACCTTCGGCGGTGTCTGCTTCATGCGCTACCTGAACGGCGGGGCGGTGCATCTGTTCGGGATCAATTTCGCCCAGCCCTGGCTGTTTTTCATCGGCTTGGCCGTGATCCTCTACGTCATGTACGGCTGGTGGGCAGACACGATCAAGGAAGCGCAAGAGGGCGCGCACACCCGCGTCGTCTCGCTGCATCTGCGCTACGGCATGATCATGTTCATCGCCTCCGAGGTGATGTTCTTCGTCGCCTGGTTCTGGGCCTATTTCGATGTCAGCCTGTTCCCGAGCGAGGCGATCCAGGCATCGCGCACGGCCTTTCTTGGCGGTCAGTTCCCGCCGAAGGGCCTTGAGGTCCTCGACCCCTGGCACCTGCCGATCTACAACACCATCATCCTGCTTTTGTCCGGCACCACGGTTACCTGGGCGCACCATGCGCTGCTGCATGGCGACCGCAAGGGGCTGATCCAGGGGCTGACGCTGACCGTGCTGCTCGGTGCGCTATTCTCCTGCGTCCAGGCCTATGAATATGCGCACGCTCCGTTCGCGTTCAAAAACTCGATCTATGGTGCGACTTTCTTCATGGCGACCGGCTTCCACGGTTTTCACGTTCTGATCGGCACGATCTTCCTGCTGGTCTGCTTGGTCCGCGCCATCCGCGGCGATTTCACGCCGAAGCAGCATTTCGGCTTCGAGGCGGCGGCCTGGTATTGGCACTTTGTCGACGTCGTCTGGCTGTTCCTGTTCTTCTGCATCTACATCTGGGGCAGCTGGGGCGCGCCGCTCGCGGCCGGCTGATCGGTATCGATCTTTAGAAAGCAAAGGCGGGCGCTCGGCGTCCGCCTTTTGCGTTCTCAATCTCTCGAGACAATCCTTTCGAACGCAGTCGGATGGGGCAGGCCGCCGGCGAGCAACCGCCTGATTTCCTCAGCGCAGGTCTCGGGACTCTTCACCGATGTGTCGACTTCCAGATCGTAGATACCGGGCCGATGCACCTGCTCCTGCCATGCAATGACCTGCGCCGGAACGGGCATGCCTGCCTCAACCTTCACGTAAGTGCCCTGTCTTTCCGGCCCCTCCGTCAGCCGCCGCTGCATCACGACCTCGAGGGGGCAGCGCACGCCGACGAACAGGACGGGCAGCCCCGCAACCAGCCGGGCGCAATCGGCAAGGATGCCGAGCGGTTGCGAATAGGCGTCGTGATGGCCGAACTCGGCGACGACGTTCAGCCCCAGGCGGCTATGTGCGGCAATCGAGGCATAGAGTGCGGCATAAAAGCGCGGAACCAGCGGCTCGAGATCGGATCGCTCGCCGCCCGGCCGCAAGCCGATGCCCGGACGGTAGCGGGCGGGCGTGATGTGCCGCACATAAGCGTCGACGCCAAGATTGACCCATACGCCCTCGAAATTAGCCTGAATCGCATCGGCGATGCTGCTTTTCCCCGATCGCGGCGCACCGTTGAGAATGATGATCTGGCCGATCGGCCTGCCTTCTCTGAATGGCATGAATTCAATCCCTTTTGCATGTTTTTCAGGCTGATAAGGAGGACTTGAAAGCTTTTCGATTGGACGGATGCGCCCATCGCGGCTAGTTATAGTGATTAGGGGGCGAGGTTCATACGATCGCCCGCAATCGCAGGCTGATCGAGATAGAACTTTGAACTCAGAGCAGGACAAGACGCCGGACGAAGCATCCCATAGCGACAGCGCTCTCTTTGCGCCGGTCGATCCGTTCAAGGTCGGTATACAGGGATGTTGCCCGCGGTGCGGCCAAGGCAAGCTCTTCGATGGATTATTGTCGCTGAAACCGCGTTGCACCGCCTGCAATCTCGATTACGCCTTCGCCGATGCAGGCGATGGTCCCGCGGTCTTCGTCATCCTGATCGTCGGTTTCATCGTCATCGGCTCGGTCCTGTGGATGCAGATCAATTATGCGCCGCCGATCTGGGTCTATATCGTGCTGTTCGCGCCGTTGACGATTGTTCTGTCGCTTCTGTCCCTACGCTGGTGCAAGGGCATTCTGATCGCCCTGCAATATCGCAACAATGCAGCCGAAGGACGCGTCCATCGTGATTGAGTCCGCAGTGCCTGTGCGCCGCGCCAATCCCTTGTGGCAGATCGGCAAGGCATTGCTGCTGCTCGTTGCGTTCGTCATTCTGCTCGGCCTTGGTACATGGCAGGTCGAGAGGCTGCAGTGGAAGGAAGGCCTGCTGGCCGACATCGCCGCCCGCAAGGACGCACCCGCCGTGCCGTTGTCGGCGATCGAGACGATGGCCACTTCCGGCGGCGACATCGAATATCGCGTGGTGATGGCGACAGGCCATTACCTCAATGACAAGGAGCGGCACTTCCTCGCCACCTATGACGGCGATCCCGGCTATCATGTCTACACGCCGCTGCAGCTCAACGACGGCCGCTACGTCTTTGTCAACAGAGGCTTCGTCCCAACCGGGGCCAAGGAACCCGAAAAGCGCAGGCAGGGCCAGCTGACCGGCGAACAGACCGTTACCGGTCTTGCCCGCGCCAAACTTGCCGAGCGGCCGGACGGCATGCCGGATAATGATCTCGCCAGGAACATCTTCTTCTGGAAGGATCTGGACGTCATGGCGGAGAGCGTCGGCCTGCCGAAGGACAAGATGCTGCCCTTTTTCATCGATGCCGACAAGACACCGAACCCGCAGGGCCTGCCGATCGGCGGTGTTACCATCATCGATCTGCCGAACAATCACCTGCAATATGCCGTGACGTGGTATGGGCTGGCGGTGGCGCTGGCTGCCATCGTTGCAATCTCCTGGTGGCGCAAGCGCCATCCGGATGCGCCCTCACAATAGGGACATGCAATAGAATAGCTTCATTTCGATGGAATATTCGGCTAGAGCATGATCCCAAAAAGTGCGCAGCGGTTTTTGGATAAGATCATGCGGACTGAATGGAGCAGGCGGCTGGGCATCCCCATCTATGGCTCAGCCACCGTCGCGCATTTCGGAAGAGATATGAACATAGCCGTTTCCAAACCTGACCTGACCATCCGGCTTTGCGGGCCGCGCGGCTTCTGCGCCGGCGTCGACCGCGCCATACAGATCGTCGTTCTGGCATTGAAGGCCTATGGCGCGCCTGTTTATGTCCGCCACGAGATCGTGCACAATCGCTACGTCGTCGAAGGGCTCGAGGCCAAGGGTGCCATCTTTGTCGAGGAGCTGGATGAAATCCCGGCCGAACATCGTGCCCAGCCCGTCGTCTTCTCGGCCCATGGCGTGCCGAAATCCGTGCCGGCCGATGCCGATGCGCGCAACCTCTTCTATCTCGATGCTACCTGTCCTCTGGTTTCCAAGGTGCACAAGCAGGCCATGCGTCACAATCGCCTCGGTCGCCATGTCATCCTGATCGGTCATGCCGGCCATCCGGAAGTGATCGGCACCATGGGCCAGCTGCCTGAGGGCGCGGTGTCGCTGATCGAGACGGTAGAGGATGCCGACGTCTATGAGCCTGATGATCCCGACAATCTCGGCTTCGTCACGCAGACCACGCTCTCGGTCGATGATACCGCCGGCGTGATCGCGCGCTTGCAGGAGCGCTTCCCGAACCTCACGGCGCCGGCTGCGGATTCGATCTGTTATGCCACGACCAATCGCCAGGAAGTGGTGAAGGAGGCGGCCCCGGGCTGCGATCTCTTCATCGTCGTCGGCGCACCGAATTCCTCCAATTCCAAACGCCTCGTCGAAGTGGCGCTGAGGGCAGGGGCGAAGAAATCCGTCCTCGTCCAGCGCGCGGCCGAGATCGACTGGGACAATGTCGGCGATATCAAAACGGTCGGCCTCTCGGCTGGTGCGTCTGCGCCGGAAGTCATCGTCAATGAGATCATCGAAGCCTTCCGCGCCCGCTATAATGCCGTGGTGGAACTCGCTGAAACTGTGAAGGAAACCGAGAATTTCCTCGTCAATCGCGAGCTTCGCAGTATAGAGCTGACGACGGCGGACATGGCTTTCGTCAACGGAGAATGACAGGGCCGCTCTTCCTTCGAGGCCTTGCCGCTTGCGCTGACGCTGCATCGGCAAAGCACCTCAGGATGAGGTGGAGCGAGTTTCGCCGCAGATGCCAAGGAGGTCAGCCCTCATGGTGAGGAGGCCCAAAGGGCCGTCTCGAACCGCGGGGGCGGCTGGCTACGGTGGCATGCATGTATCAAGGGAATAATTCGTGGCTGTTTATACTGATATTACCGAAGACGATTTGAAGTGGTTTCTGACCGAATACGATGTCGGCGAGCTGCTCTCCTACAAGGGCATTGCCGAAGGTGTCGAGAATTCGAACTTCCTGCTGCATACGAGCCGCGATCCACTGATCCTGACGCTCTATGAAAAGCGTGTCGACAAGGGCGACCTGCCGTTCTTTCTGGGGTTGATGCAGCACTTGGCAAGCCGCGGTCTGTCCTGCCCGCTGCCCTTGCCGCGCCGAGACGGCGCCTTGCTCGGCCATCTCTCCGGCCGCCCTGCCGCCTTGATCTCTTTTCTCGAAGGCATGTGGCTGCGCAAGCCTGAGGCGCATCATTGCCGCGAAGTCGGCAAGGCGCTGGCGGCCATGCACATCGCCGGTGAGGGCTTTGACATCCGCCGCCCAAACGCCTTGTCGCTCGAGGGCTGGCAGACGCTTTGGGAAAAATCCGAGGCGCGTGCCGACGAGGTTGAGACCGGTCTGCAGGACGAAATCCGCGGCGAACTCGATTTCCTCGGAAAGCATTGGCCGAAGGATCTGCCCGAAGGCGTCATCCATGCCGATCTTTTCCCGGACAATGTCTTCTTCCTCGGCGACAGGCTCTCCGGCCTGATCGATTTTTATTTCGCCTGCAATGACCAGCTGGCTTACGACGTTTCGATCTGCCTCAACGCCTGGTGTTTCGAGAAGGATCACGCCTACAACATCACCAAGGGCATGGCGCTGCTCGAGGGCTATCAGAGCGTGCGACCGCTGAATGCAGCCGAAATCGCCGCATTGCCGACGCTTGCGCGCGGCTCGGCGCTGCGCTTCTTTCTGACGCGGCTCTACGACTGGCTGACGACGCCGGCCGGTGCGATGGTCACCAAGAAGGACCCGATCGAATATCTGCGTAAGCTGCGCTTCCATCGTCAGATCGCATCTGCAGCCGAATACGGGCTGAAGGCATGAAGCACGTCGACATTTTTACGGATGGTGCCTGCTCGGGCAATCCCGGTCCCGGCGGCTGGGGCGCCGTGCTTCGCTATGGCGAGATTGAAAAGGAATTGTCCGGCGGCGAAGCGGAGACGACCAACAACCGCATGGAACTGATGGCGGCGATCTCGGCGCTTGGCGCCCTGAAGAGCCCCTGCGAGGTCGATCTCTATACCGACAGCGTCTATGTCAAGGATGGCATCACCAAGTGGATCTTCGGCTGGAAGAAGAATGGCTGGAAGACCGCGGACAAGAAGCCGGTGAAGAATGCCGAACTCTGGCAGGCGCTGGACGAGGCCTATAACAGACACAAGGTGACGCTGCACTGGGTGAAAGGGCACGCAGGACACCCGGAAAACGAGCGGGCTGACGAGCTGGCCCGCAAGGGCATGGAGCCTTTCAAGCGGAGATAGTTCCGCCGATGGACCATGCCGCGCTAGTCATATCCCGCTCAGCAGTTTGGTAGCGATCATCCACATCGTAAAGGCGATGAGCGTTTCCAGAATGCGCCAGGACGAGGGTTTGGCGAAGATCGGCCGCAGCCATCTCGCGCCGAAGCCGAGCGAAAAGAAGAACAGGAAAGAGCCCGTCATGGCACCCGTTGCAAACGAGATCTCGTGCCCGGGAAACCGCGTCGAAATCGTGCCGAGCAGCACGACGGTATCGAGATAGACGTGCGGGTTGAGCCAAGTCAGCGCCAGGCACATGGCAAGCGTCTGCCGAAAGCTCGCTGATTTCACTTCTCCAGCAGCCAGGACCGCGGAGGAGCGGAAGGCGGAATAGAGGCTCTTGGCTCCATACCAGATGAGGAATGCCGCTCCCGCATAGCGCATGACCGGATCGAGCCAGGGTAGCAGGGCGGCGATTTGGCGAAAGCTCGTCACCCCAAGCACGATGAGCGCTGCATCGGAAAGAGCACAGGCGAGGCAGACGGCGAACACATGTTCGTTGCGAAGACCCTGGCGCAGGACGAAGGCGTTTTGCGCGCCGATCGCAACAATCAGGCTAAGCCCCATCGTCAGGCCTGTCAGATAAATCGAAAAATTCATGTTTGGGGAAAGGCTCCGAAATGAATGAGCATTTTCGTATCGCCGCGTGTGGGTTTAGGCTAATTAATGTTGCTAATCCAGATTAAGAAAAACTAAGCCATGCTCGACTATTCCGCTCTCCGTGCCGTCTCCATGGTCGTCCAGACCGGCAGCTTCGAAAGGGCCGCGGCCACTCTCAACGTTACGCCTTCGGCCGTCTCGCAGCGGGTGAAGCAGCTCGAAGAACGCTTGGGCATCGTTCTGATCGTGAGGGGCAATCCCTGCACCGCGACGGAGAAGGGCGAATGGCTCTGCCGTCATATGGAGAATGTCGGCATGCTCGAAGACGAGCTGTTCGGCCGCCTGCCGGCCCTCGTCGATCCGGGCGAACCCAAGCAAAAAGTCACGCTTCACATCGCCACGAATGCCGATAGCCTCGGGACCTGGTTCGTGGAAGCCATATCGGGTTTTGCCAGGCGCTCGCCCTATCTGCTGAATGTCGCCATCGACGACCAGGATCATACGGCCGAATGGCTGCAGCGCGGCCGGGTGATCGCTGCCGTCACCAGCCTGGAAAAGCCGATCCAGGGATGCCGGCGCACATCTCTCGGCGCGCTCCGCTATCATGCGACTGCAAGCCCCGATTTCATTGCCAGGTATTTCGCAGAGGGAGTTACCCCTGGAGCGATCCGGAACGCGCCGGCCCTGACCTTTAACCAGAAGGACAGGCTTCAAACCCGGTGGATATGCCAGACCTTCGGAGAGGATTTTGCCTATCCGAGCCATTGGCTGCCATCGACTCAAGGCTTTGTCGATGCCAGCCTCTCAGGCATGGGATGGGGCATGAATCCCATTCAGCTTGTACGGGAGCATCTGGAAAGCGGGCGCTTGGTTGAACTGATCCCCGGCACGCCGCTGGACATTCCGTTATATTGGCAGGTGAGCCGCCTCGCCGCCGACCGGCTTGCCGAGCTGACACGCGAGATCACTGCAACAGCCAAAGCTCATCTGTCAGCGTGAGCTCTGCTTCGAGCTGAACAGGTTGCCATTCGTCCGGCTGCTGGAACGCAATGTTCGCGAATTGGCGCCTTGCCCGGTTGCCCTTTCCCTCTATGCTGCCCCCCGACTTCAAGGGAGATCGCCTTATGATCCTGCATTGCGTTTTTCTGAGACTCAAATCCGCCCTAACACAGGACGAGAAGAGGGCGCTCTTCGACTCCGTCGTCGCCTTGCAGAAGGTCATTCCGGGCATTGTGGATGTGAAGCACGGGCCGAACGTCTCGCCCGAGGGCCTGCATGGCGGCTTCGCCGACGGATTTGTCGTCACCTTCGAGAGCGTCGAAGCGCGCGATGCCTATCTGGTGCATCCCGATCACGTCGCTGTCGGCGAGCGGATCGTTTCATCCACGGACGGCGGTCTGGCCGGCCTGATGGTCTTTGATTTCAACATTTAAGCGGCATGGTCGCAGGCAGCCTAGGCCTGCGACCATGCTCGTTGATTGATCAGCTCGATTTGGCCATCGCTGCAACGAGTTGATCAACGTTATAACGGAACATTCTTTCGTATGTCGAAGCCGGTCCGTCGGCCTTGGAAAGCGATTCGACATAAAGCTCGCCGCCAGGCTCGGCGCCGGTTGCCTTGGCGACCTGGCCGACGAGGCGCGGATCGTTCGAATTCTCGAAGAAGTAAGTCTTCACATGCTCGGTCTTGATCTGTTCGATCAGCTTGGCGACCTCGGCGGCCGACGCTTCCGTTTCCGTGGAAACGCCGAGCGGCGATAGGAAGCTGACCTTATATTCGCGGCCGAAATAGCCAAAGGCGTCATGGCTGGTTAGCACCTTGCGGCGATCGTCCGGGATCTTATCGAACTTGCTGTGTGCATAGGCGTCGAGTTCAGTCAGGATCTTCGTATAGCGCTCGGCATTGGCCCTGAAATCGGCGGCGTCGGCCGGATCGGCTGATGACAGTGCCTTTTCGATATTGGCGACCCAGATTTTCACATTGACTGGGCTGTTCCACACATGCGGATCGGTGACCGTCTTGCCATCATCGACCATGGTGCGCGTGTTGATGCCTTCGGAAGCGATAACAGGCGTTCCCTTGTAGCCGGAGGCGCTGATCAGCCGGTCCATCCAGCCTTCCAGGCCTTCGCCGCTGACGAAGACGACCTTGGCGGCATTCAGCGTCTTGGCATCGGCCGGCGACGGCTCGAATTCATGCGGATCGCCGTTCGGGCCGACGAGGCTCGACACCTTCACATGGTCGCCGCCGACATGTTTGACGACGTCGGCAAGCACGGTGAAGGACGCCACGACATTGAGCGTCTCGGCAGAAGCGGGTGCAGCGACGCCGAAGGCCAGGAAGGCTGCCGCAGCGGCTGAGAGGAGCAGTCTCTGTTTGTTCATGCGAGTCTCCTTGTGGATTAGCCCCGGAGATGGGGACGGGGGAAGAACCGCCGGGCAAGGCCCGAAGGTGCGAAGAGAATGGAGAAGCCATAGATCAGGCTGGCCGTGATGATGATGGTCGGGCCTGATGCAAATTCGAGATGGTAGGAGGCAATGAGACCGAGATAGCCCGACGCCGTCGCCGTACCCGTTGCGATCATCATCATGGCAGGCAGGCTGCGTGACCAAAGCTGCGCCACGGCCGCCGGCAGCATCATCAGTCCGACGGCCATCAGTGTGCCGAGCGCCTGGAAGCTTGCGACGAGATTGAGCACGACCAGCAGCAGGAACAGGAAGTGATAAAGCGGCCCGCGCCCGCCGACGGCGCGCAAGAATCCCGGATCGAAGCATTCCATGACGAGCGGCCGGTAGATGACGGCAAGCGCCAGCAGCGTTGCCGTGGTGATCGCGCCGATCTGGTAGAGGGCAGGCGCGTCGATTGCGAGAATGGTGCCGAAGAGCACATGCAGGAGATCGATGTTCGAACCGCGCAGAGACACGATGAGAACGCCGAGCGCCAGCGAGGTCAGATAGAAGCTGGCAAAGCTCGCATCCTCCTGCAGCACGGTCGCACGGCTGACGAGGCCGGACAGAAGCGCCACGGAAAGACCGGCGACCAGACCGCCGAGTCCCATGGCGGTCAGCGACAGCGAGCCGGCAACGAGATAGCCGATGGCGGCACCGGGCAGGACCGCATGGCTCATGGCATCGCCCATCAGGCTCATGCGTCGGAGCATCAGGAAGACGCCGATCGGCCCGGAGCCGAGGCCGAGGCAGATGCAGGCGATCAGGGCGCGCCGCATGAAGCCGTAATCCGCAAAGGGCGCGAGGAAGATGTCATAGACGGTCATTCGGCCGGCTCCCGCTTCGCAAGCTCACCACCGTAATGCTCTTCTTTCGGCAGGCATGTTTCGGCTTCCTCATCCCAGCGTTCGGCCATGGCGCGCGCCTTGATGAGATTGGCGGGGCTCATAATTTCCTGCGTCTTGCCCCATCCCACAAGTTCGCGGGCGATCAGGAGCGTTTCCGGGAAATAGCTTCGCACCTGCTCGAAATCGTGCAGCACGGCGATGACGGTCCGTTCCTCCTGGTTCCATCGCAGCACGAGGTCGAGAAGATCGCGCGTCGTGCGCTGGTCGATCGCCGTGAAGGGTTCGTCCAGCAAGATGACACGGGCATCCTGCAGCAGCAGCCGCGCAAAGAGCACGCGCTGGAACTGCCCGGCCGAAAGCGAGCCGATATGCCTCTTTTCGAAGCCTGACAGCCCGACGATGCCAAGCGCCTCGCGCGCCCGCTCGGCATCCTTGCGGGAGAACCGGCCAAAGGCTCCGGTATTCTTCCAGGCGCCGAGCATGACGGTATCGGCAACCGAAATCGGAAAGCGCCTGACGATATCTGCCGCCTGTGGCAGATAGCCGAAATCGTTGCGCATCAATGCGCCGCGATCGATCGACCCTCCCGCCGGCCGCAATTCGCCGATAATCGCCTTGAGCAGCGTCGACTTGCCGGCCCCGTTCGGCCCGGCGATCGCCGTCAGGCTGCCGGCTGCAAAGCCGCCCGAGATGTGATGAACGGCGGGATGGCGCTCATAGGTGACGGTGAGATTATCGAGGCGGATGAAATCGCTCATGCCAGCGCCACCGCCCAGCCGATGGCTGCCCAAAGCGCCGCAATGCCAATGGCCACATAGGCAAGGCGCGTCAAGGCGGAGCGTCCCATAAGAGACGACGCAAAGGGATCACGGTCAAAGGACATTTCAGGGCTTTCTAGTATGTAATAACATTACACGTTGTAGGCAATCAAATGCGGCGAGAAAGAGGCGGAGAGGGAATTGATGGCAGTTGGGCACCGGCAATTGGCATTTTATGCCTCGGATGCTATATATAGTGCATTATCTGTTATTCAGCCCTCGATCGAGCTGCAAGAGGTGACGCACATGAACGTTTCTATCGGCGAGCGCTGGGAAAAATTCGTTGAGAAAACGGTGGAAGAGGGCCGTTACAGCTCTGCCAGCGAAGTTGTGCGGGAAGGTCTCCGGCTCGTGGAAGAGCGTGAAGCAAAAATGGCAGCGCTACGGCGTACTCTGGAGGTATCGATCGAACGCGGAGGCGATATATCTGACGAGGAACTTGGTGCTGCTTTGGAAGTCAAGGCTGCTGAACTGGCAAAGGAAGGCCATTGAGTGTCTCGGCTTCGTTATACAGCCGCAGCTCAGGAAAATATCCTCGATATTCTTGTATTTATACCGCGCCAAAGCGGCAGCCCAACGATCGCTCTGCAATTTACCGAGCAACTACGTCGCAAGTGCGTAAATCTTGCGGCTTTACCCGGCCACATGGGTCGCCTGCGGCCGGAGCTCAGAGACGATATTCGTAGCTTCGCATTTCGTGGTTATGTGATCTTCTTCCGCTATATCGATGACGTTTTCGAGGTTTTGAATGTGCTCGAAGGGCATCGCGATTTCGATGCCTATTTCAATGAAGAAGAATGAGGCAGAGCGCCTTTGAGGCGCTCTGCATTTTCCGTCCGATAGTCTCAGAGCTGCCCGATCATCGCAGCCGCACCCGAAACGGTTGCCTGGCCGGGGTTTTCTTCGATGTTCAGTGTCTTCACCACGCCGTCTTCCACCAGCATGGAATAACGCTTGGAGCGGATACCAAGCCCGCCGGCCGAGAGATCGACGTCGAGACCGAGCGCCTTAGTGAAAGAACCGTCCCAGTCGGCGAGGAAATGGATCTTGCCCATGCCGCCGGACGATTGTGCCCAGGCGCCCATGACGTGCCAGTCGTTGATGGAGACGACGGCGATGTCGTCGACGCCTTTGCCGAGAATAGCGTCGCGGTTTTCGAGAAAGCCCGGCAGGTGGTTGAGCGAGCAGGTGGGCGTAAACGCGCCGGGAACGGCGAAGAGCACGACGCGCTTGCCGGCAAACAGCTGCTCGGTGCTGATCTCGACCGGGCCGTCGGCGGTCTTTTCCTTGAAGGTGGCGGCAGGCAGCGTGTCGCCGATGGCGATGGTCATGGCTCTCTCCTTGGGTCGTGGTTTCGGGGCGCTTGAACGGCCGCCGATGACATGAAGACGGTTCAGGGGACTATAGACCCGGCCTATTCAAGTGCAAGGGTGGTTTCCATCGCGCGATCGCCGTCGATGACAAGGATGCCCCAGCTCTTGCCCTTCGGATCATAATCCTTCGGCAGCTTGCCGATCTCTATATCGGCCGAAAAAGCAGCTCCCTCCCGCTTTGCGTTCGCCTGCTGAAAGAACACATAGCCCGATGGCCCCGTGACGTAGATTTCAGGCGCTTTCCCCGCCGCCTCCGGCAGCGTCAGATGCAGCGAAAGGCTCTTGGCGTCGGGAGAAATTTTGTAGCTCTGGACTGCGAAACTCGACGAGGGTGCTTCCGGCAGCAGAGCTTTTGCCGCATCCAGCAGGGCCAGCTCGTGCGATGTCGGCTGCTCGTTTGCTGGCAGCGGTAGCGAATATTCGACCTGGAAGGGGACGCAGATATCCTTGCAAAGGCCGACGAAGGCGGTCAGTTCGAGCTTTGCCGGCGTCTTGCCCGTGACACGAAGGTCGATCGGCAATGTGACCGGCGCATCGTAGCCGATTTCCTGTATGGGGCCGGCGCTGATCGGTTTCGGTATCGGATATCCGGTCTTTTCCACTATCACGCCGCTGCCGGGCGCCGGCGTTATTTGCGGCGGAATTCCGCCCTGGCCGGGCTCGCGCCAATAGGTAATCCAGCCCGGTTCCGGTTCGATCTGCAGGGCCGCGCGGATGTGCCCCTGGGCGTCGGGTGCCAGTGCGATCAGGCGCATTCGGCCGCCCTGATTATCCACCCACTCGCTCGTGGCGGCATGGCCCATCGAGGCGCTGAACAGGAGAGCGGCGAGCGGTGCCGCCAGACGGATGAGCTTTCTTATTTCAATCATGAAACAAGGATTTAGCGGATCGGATTGCCCGGAGCCAGCACGACCGGAGAAGGAAATGATCATTTTCAGTTGATTGATTTATGACATTGCCCCATCTTGATAATAGGCGGAGCAGTTGTGGACTGCGGTCAGGAGGCACAATGTCCCTATCGACGCTGAAGAATAGACGCGAAAGAGGCTTTCTCGACGGTCAGTTCCTGATCGCGATGCCCGGCATGGAGGATCGGAACTTCCATCGGACCGTCGTTTATATCTGCGCTCATTCCGATGCCGGTGCCATGGGCTTCGTCATCAACCGGGCACAGAAACTGACATTCACCGACGTCCTTCTGCATCTCGAGATGATCAAGGACGACGATGCTATCGTGCTTCCGCAAATGGCGCGCGATTTTCCGATCCAGACCGGCGGCCCGGTCGAAAGCGGCCGCGGCTTCGTCCTGCATTCCGACGATTACATCAGCGACAGCAGCATTCCGGTCAGCGATGACATCAGCCTGACGGCGACGCTCGATATCGTGCGGGCCATCTCGAAGGGGAGCGGCCCGAGACGCGCGACCATGCTGCTCGGCTATGCAGGCTGGGGTGCAGGACAACTCGAAGCGGAGATTGGCAACAACGGCTGGCTGAATTGTCCGGCAAATGAAGAACTGATCTTCGATCGCAGTCTCGACAACAAGTATGATCGCGCCCTGGCTCTGATGGGCATCAATCCCGCGATGCTGTCGCTGCAGGCGGGCCATAGCTGAGCCGATTTGCGTTATTTAGGAACGAAATGGCGCATATGACGTTTTCTGGATGGGGCAACGGCAATTCTGCCGTGCCGACCAAGGAGGCGTCAGACATGAGCAGCACGACCGATAAAGTGTCCGGTAAGATGAACGAAATGGCCGGCAAGGCCAGGAAGATGGCCGGCAAGGCGACCAGCGACAAGGAAATGCGCGCCAAGGGCTCTGCCCAGCAAGCCAAGGGCAAGATGCAGACCGCCGTCGGCAAGGCCAAGGATAAGGTCAAGGGCGCAGTCGATCGGATGTGACCGGCCGCTTGTATTTGTCAATCCATGGTCGTTGCTCCGTCTGAAACGACGTGGAAGCAGCGATAGTGGGAGGAGGAGCCTGTTGCGGAAACGTGGCAGGCTCTTTACGATGGTACACACTGCTCTCCGAGGAAACATGCGGCTTTTTACCTGCGATCATTGCGGCCAGCCTGTTCATTTCGATAACAGGCAATGCATCCGCTGCGGCCGCCAACTCGGTTTTGTCCCGGATCTCTTGGCAGTATATGCCTTGGAAGCCGAGGCTGATGCGAATTGGCATCTTGTTTCCGAACCGAGGCGGAATGCCCGCTTCTGCGCCAATGCTGAACTCGATATCTGCAACTGGCTCCTCGACGCGGACGATCCGCAACCCTATTGCGTCGCCTGCCGTCATAATCGCCTCGTACCGAATACCGATACGGAGCAAGGGATCGATCGATGGCGGCGTATCGGGCAGGCACAGCGGCATTTGTTCTATTCCCTTCTGCGCTGGAACCTGCCGCATCCCGACCGGATAGAGGACCCTGAAGGCGGGCTGGTGTTCGATTTCCTGGAGGATGACGTGCAGGGCGACACCGTCGTCCCGGCCATGACCGGCCACGAGGAAGGGCTGATCGCCATCCGCGCTGCCGAGGCTGACGACGTGACGCGCGAGCAGGCGCGCACGTCGATGAATGAGCCTTATCGCACCTTGCTCGGTCACTTTCGCCACGAGACCGGCCATTTCATCTGGAACAAGCTTGTCCGCGACCGCGGCAGGTTCGACGGCTTTCGTGCCGTCTTCGGCGACGAACGTGCCGATTACGGCATGGCGCTTCAGGCCCATTACGACAATGGCCCACCCGCAAACTGGCAGGAAAGCTTCATCAGCGCCTATGCAAGCTCTCATCCCTGGGAGGATTTTGCCGAATGCTTCGCGCATTATCTGCATATCGCCGATACGCTGGAAACGGCGCGTTCCTTCGGCCTGGCGATTGATCCCCGTAGCTACCACGGCATGGCTGCGGAGGTGGATTTCAATCCCTACAAGGCCGAAAGCGCCGGGCAGCTCGTCAATGCCTGGATCCCGCTGAGCGTTGCGATCAATTCCATCCAGCGCAGCATGGGACAGCCGGATTCCTACCCCTTCATCCTTTCGCCGCCGGTGGTCGCGAAGCTGGATTATATCCGGGACATGATCGACAGCGTGTGATCGCTACCGCCGCAGATGGGAGGGAGAAATGTTGCTTGGAGCAATTCCAGGAAAAGTGCGCGGCGGTTTCCCGTCCGGAATTGCGTAAAGACAAAGGATGGGGCGCTTTCGCGATTCGAAGAAAAGCGGAAACGCGCTAGGCCCGCTTTGTCAGCGGAAAGCGTTCCTTCAGCAAACGCACCACGGAATCCGTACCCATCGGCGGCCCGAAGATGAAGCTCTGTCCGTAGGTGCAGCCGATCTTGGCAAGCTCCAGCGCGTCCTCTTCGGATTCGATGCCTTCGGCGACGACGCGCATATCGAGTTCGCGCGCCATGGAAATGACCGAGCGCAGCAGCACGGCCTTCTTGTCGCTGTCATCGCGGACCATCGCCTTGTCGAGCTTGATCGTGTCGAAGGGGAAGCGGGTGAGATAGGCGAGCGAGGAATAGCCGGTGCCGAAATCGTCGAGCGCCAGACCGATGCCGGCTTCGCGCAGCTTGTCGAGCACGAGCCGAGCCTGCTCCGGATTCTCCATCACCTGCGATTCCGTCAGCTCCAGCTTGATCCGGTGCGGATCGCAATGGGTCTTGGCGAGCAGGGCGCGGATATCGTCGTAAAGCTCGTTGTTGAGCAGCTGCACGCTGGAAAGGTTGATGGAAACGAACAGCGGCAGGTCGCCGGTCTGTCGCTGCCATGCCATCAGGTCGTTGGTCGCCTGCTCCAGAGCGAACATGCCGAGCGGGCCGATGATGTCGGAAGCCTCGGCGATCGGGATGAATTCCGACGGCGGGATATTGCCGCGCTTCGGATGCTCCCAGCGCATCAGTGCCTCGAAACCTGCAATCTCGGCGTCCTCAAGCCGGACGATCGGCTGGTAGACGAGCGAGAGTTCCTTGCGCTCGACGGCGCGGCGCAGGTCAGTTTCAAGCTGCAGCCGGTCGGTGCCGAAGCTGCGGAAGGCCGGCTGGAAGGGTTCGACGCGATTGCCGCCGGCGCGCTTGGCGCGGTACATGGCAAGTTCCGCGTCGCTCAGCATTCCGGCGGCATTTTCCTGCTGGTCGACCCAAGACGTCAGGCCGACCGATGCGGTGAGGATGATTTCGCGATTGGCGAAATTGATCGGCACCATGATCGCCTTGCTGATCGCATCGGCGAAGTCCGCAACCTTGGCCGGATCGCGCTCTGAAACGAGGATGAGGCCGAACTGGTCGCCCGAAAGACGCGCCAGCGTATCCTGCGGCTTCATCAGCCGGCGAAGACGCCGTGTCAGCGCAATCAGGATATTATCGCCCGCGGCAAAGCCGAGCGTATCGTTGACGAGCTTGTAGCGGTCGATGTCGATCACCATCACCGTCGGCCGCAAGTGGTTTCCGTCGGATGCCAGCGTTAGAACGGCCTGCAGGCGGTCGAGAAAGACCTGGCGGTTCGGCAATCCGGTGAGATTGTCATGCACGGCGTCGTGCAGCAGCCGTTCGACCGAATTCTTCTGTTCGGTGATGTCGACGATGGTGCCGACGCAGCGGATGATCTCGCCATTCGATCCAAGGACCGGCCGGGCGCGGATCGACAGCCAGTGGAAATGCCCATCCTCGGCGCGGATGCGGAATTCGTGATTCAGCCGGCCGCGCCGGTGTTCCAGAAGCACATCGAGCGTGGCGCGGAAACGGTCGCGATCGTCGGGATGCAGCCGTGGCAGCCAGTTGCGTGCGGCACCATGCATGGTGCCGGGCGAAAGGCCGAGCTTCATCGAGATGTCGGGCGTCGTCACGACGCGGTCGCGCGCTACGTCCCAGTCCCAGACGGTATCGCCGGAGCCGGTGAGGGCCAGGGATTGCCGCTCCAGATCCGAGAAAAGGCCCTGCTGGAAAGCGCCGCCGGCAAAAGCGTGCTGCATGACGGTGAAGCCGATCAGCAGGACGATAAGCACGAGGCCTCCGCCGAGAGCCGGCTGGATGATGTCGTTATCGAGCTTGCCCATGACCGTCATCCAGGCTCCGAACAGCCAGACGAGGATCAGTGCCCAGGCGGGCACGAGCAGGATGGCGCGGTCATAGCGGCTGAAGCCCAGATAGATGATGAGCAGCAGGCCCGCCGTTGCCGTCAGCGCCAGCGACAGCCGCGCGATACCCGCCGCAATCGACGGGTCGTAGATCGCCACGCCGAAGAGCAGGGCGAGGCCCAGAACCCAGGCGAGCGTCACATAGCCGAGATGGGCATGCCAGCGATTGAGGTTAAGATAGGTGAACAGGAAGATCACCAGGCTCGACGCGAGCGCCACCTCCGCGCAGGCGCGCCATATTCGCTGATCGCTGGACGTGATGCTGATGAGCTTGCCGAGAAAGCCGAAGTCCACGCAGATATAGCCGAGCACCGCCCAGGCAAGCGCCGCCGTTGCCGGCAGCATTGATGTGCCCTTGACCACGAAAAGAATGGTCAGGAAGACAGCCAGCAGGCCGGCGATGCCAAGCACGATGCCGCGATAGAGCGTGAAGGCGTTGACCGTATCCTTGTAGGCGTTCGGTTCCCACAGATAGAGCTGCGGCAGGTTCGGCGACGAAAGTTCGGCGACGAAGGTGACGACGGCGCCGGGGTTCAGCGTGATGCGGAAGACGTCCGCCTCGTCGCTTGGCTGGCGGTCGAGCGCGAAACCTTCGCTCGGCGTGATCGCGACGATGCGCTGCGAGCCTAGATCCGGCCAGAAGACCTTCGAATTCACCAGGCGGAAATGCGGGGCGACGATGACGCGCTCAAGCTGCTCTTCGGAAACATTGGCGAGCGCGAAAACGGCCCAGTCGCCCTGGTGGTTCGGCGAGGAGGAGCGAACCTCGATGCGGCGGCGGATGCCGTCGGCGCCGGCGGCTGTCGAAACCTGGAAGGCTTCGCCTTGATTGGTATAGATTTCCGTGGTCGCCGTCAGGTCGAGCGCGGTATCGTCGCGTGAGATCTTCACGGGCTCGGCCGCATTGGCCATCCCGGCGATCAACAGCATCGTGATGGCGGCAAGCGTTGCGATCAGTGCGGATAGCCGCCTGGCCATCGGCCATGTCTGCAGGAGTCCGGCGATCATCGCTGGTCGAAATTTCGGTTCGGGTTGGTATCTGATGCCAACCTTGAAAACATCACATGATCGCGCCACTGACCGTTGATTTTAAGATAACCGCGCAAATGACCTTCCCGCTGGAAACCGGCTTTTTCCAAAAGCCGCATGCTACGCTCGTTATCCGGAATACAGGCTGCTTCAATTCGGTGCAACTCAAGTCCGGAAAAGATATAGGGTATAACCAACTGAAGTGCGGCGAACATATGGCCCTGACCGGAGTAGCGCTCGCCCATCCAATATCCGATCATGCAGCTCTGCGCGGCACCGCGGCGAATATAGCCGATCGTAATGCCGCCAACCAGCGTCATGTTTTCCCTGAGAAAAATGAAGAGCGGTATGGCTTGGCCGGAGCTGTATTCCTGCTTGCCGCGGATGACGCGTGCCCGATAGGCACCCTCGGTCAGCTCGTCGTGCCGCCAGGTCGGCTCCCATGGTTCCAGAAAGCGGCGGCTTTCCGCGCGTAGCCTGTGCCATTGGTTGAAATCGGAGTAGCGCGGCAGCCGCAGCAAATATGTGTCGTTTTCGAGTTCAACCGCGTCCGAATGACGTGAGAGAAACCGAAACACAGATTTTTGCATGCCGCCAAGCACTCCCCCGAGAATTGAACCCATAGGCCTGCGGCGTGCCCTTAGCCGCTTGCGCTTTTGCAAGCGGGCGCCGGCGACGACAGCGAGGTGACGATGTCTTCCATCGGTGCGAGCTGCTCCAGCGGCCCAATCGCCGAAAGCGTCGGTACTGTATCGAAGAAAAGGCGGCCGGCAAGATCCGTCAGACGGTCGATCGTAATTCCTTCCAGGCGTTCCAGCATCTCCTGGTTCGGGATGGGGCGGCCATAAAGCATCATCTGCCGGGCAACTTGGCCGGCACGGGCGGCCGGGCTTTCCTGGCCCATCAACAGCTGCGCGCGGATCTGGGCGCGGGCGCGCTCGATTTCCTGCTGCTGGATATCATGGGACGACTTGTGCAGTTCGCCGACGATGACAGGCAGCAGTTCCGGCAGGTTCTCGCCGCCGGTCGCGGCATGGATGCCGAAGATGCCGGTGTCGGAAAAGCCCCAATGGAAGGCATAGACGGAATAACAGAGGCCGCGGAACTCGCGCACTTCCTGGAACAAACGCGAGGACATGCCGCCGCCGAGGATGTTGGCGAGAATCTGCGAACAGTAGAAATCGCGGGTGTGATAGGCACGGCCTTCGAAGCCGAGCAGGATCTGAGCATCCATCAGATCGCGCGTTTCGCGGATGTTGCCGCCGATATAACGCGCCGGCTCGATAACGGGCGGAGCGGACGGTTTCGCCGGCAGGCTGGAAAAGCGCTCCTCGACCTGGCGCACGAAGCTTTCATGATCGACCGCGCCGGCCGCCACGACGAACATGCGGTCCGTCGTGTAGTTGCGTCCGAGATAGTGGCGGATCTGCTCCGGCGAGAATGAGACGACGGTTTCCGGCGTGCCGAGAATGGCGCGCCCGAGAGTCTGGCCGCGATAGGCGACTTCGGAAAACTTGTCGAAGACGACATCGTCGGGCGTGTCGTTCGCGGCGTTGATTTCCTGCAATATCACCTGCTTTTCGCGCGCCAGCTCTTCTTCGTCGAAGGCGGACTCGGTCAGGATATCGGCGAGGATATCGACGGCGAGCGGCACATGGTCCTTCAGCACGCGGGCATAATAGGAAGTGGTTTCGGTCGAAGTGGCGGCATTGACTTCGCCGCCGACATTCTCGATTTCCTCGGCGATCTGCCGGGCCGAACGTCGCGCCGTGCCCTTGAACGCCATATGCTCGAGCAGATGCGCGATACCGTGTTCTGCTTCGGTTTCGTTACGCGAACCCGACTTGATCCAAACGCCGAGTGCCACGCTTTCGAGATGTGGCATCGATTGGGTCGCTACTGTCAGCCCGGACGCGAGCCGGGTGCACTCCACTGTCATCGCTTGTCTTTCCGCGTCTGTTATTCGCCGGCCCGGGCATGCTTGCCGATAAAGTTTTCAACGACTTTAAGTTCCGGATCGAGAATGTCGAAACGCTCCTCCCTGGTCATCAGACCAGCAAGCCACGTCGGAAGCCCCGGGTCAATACCGGATGCGGATTTTACTGCGGCGGGGAATTTTGCCGGATGCGCGGTGGCAAGCGTCACCATCGGGCTGCTGGGACGCTCATTCTTCTCGGCGACGAAGACGCCGATCGCCGTATGCGGGTCGAGCAGATAGCCCGTATCCGCAAGGGTTTTGCGGATGGTTTCCGCCACCTGCTTCTCGCTGGCTCGGCCGGCACGGAAGTCCTTCCTGATGAATTTCACGGCCTCTTCGCCGATTGAAAATCCGTTCGATTGTTTCAGGCTTTCCATCGCGGCGCGCACCTTGGAGGCGTCGCGGCCGTTTGCCTCGAACAGCAGCCGCTCGAAGTTGGAAGAGATCTGGATATCCATCGACGGCGAAGTGGTGGCCTTGACCGAGCGCATTTCATAGCGGCCGGTCTTCAGAGTGCGCGCCAGAATATCGTTCTCGTTGGTGGCGATGACCAGGCGCTCGATCGGAAGGCCCATGCGCTTGGCGACATAGCCGGCGAAAATGTCGCCGAAATTGCCTGTCGGAACCGTGAAGGAGACTTTCCTGTCCGGTCCGCCAAGGGCGACCGCTGTCGTGAAGTAGTAGACCACCTGCGCCATGATGCGCGCCCAGTTGATCGAATTGACGCCGGAAAGCTTGACCTTGTCGCGGAAAGCGGCGTCGTTGAACATGGCTTTGACGAGGTTCTGGCAATCGTCGAAATTGCCCTTGACCGCCAGCGCATGCACGTTCGCCGCCGTAGACGTGGTCATCTGCCGCTGCTGTACGGGCGAGACCTTACCATGCGGGAAGAGGATGAAGATGTCGGTGCGCTCGCGGCCGGCAAAGGCGTCGATCGCGGCACCGCCGGTATCGCCCGATGTCGCGCCGACGATGGTTGCCCGCTGGCCGCGCTTTTCCAGCGCATAGTCCATCAGCCGCGCGAGCAGCTGCATCGCAACGTCCTTGAAGGCAAGCGTCGTGCCGTGGAAAAGCTCCATGACGAAGCTGTTCGGCCCGGTCTGGACGAGTGGCGTCACCGCCGGATGCCGGAAGGTTGCGTAGGCATCATCGATCATGCTGCGGAACACGTCCGCCGGAATCTCCCCATTGGTGAAGGGCGACAGTACCGCGAAGGCGACGTCCTGATAGCTCTTGCCGCGGAACGCACGGATTTCCTTCTTGGTCAGGGCAGGCCATTCACGGGGAACATAAAGCCCGCCGTCACGGGCAAGGCCAGCCAGGAGAGCGTCGCAGAAGCCAAGGGCCGGGGCTTCTCCCCGCGTTGAAATATAGTCCACGGTCTAGAATTCCTTTGGTCGCAAAATTGCCTGAGTGATCGAATGAGAGGGTAGAGGAACGAAGCGACGACGGCCGGTCTTTTTGCGTCGGATCAGCCGCGTGGTTTTCGCGTTTGCGCAAGGCGCGTGGGATCGGCGCCGGGCGGAGGCTGTTCGTGCCAATCTGTCGATCCCGAAAAGTGAGCCAAAACGGTGTCTACCCAATCGATTTTTCGCTGCGTCGCTGGTATAGACCATCGCCAAGTGTCATAAAAGGCCCGTTTGACAGGCTGCAGGCCGATAATGTGAATTATATCGAGAGGGTGGAATAATAGTGTTTGGCAAGGTTTCTCGTCGTCTTTTCTCCGCTTCGCTTCTGGCATTGCTGACGGGTTGCAGCACTCTCGGTATCGGCGGCAACAGTGACAAGCAGCCGGCAACGGATGTTACGGTGGCACCGCAAGCGGGAGCAGCCAGCGCGGCTCCGGCCGCCGCTCAGACCTACGTCGCCGGCAAGTGCCCGCAGGCGGTCATCCGCGACGAAGACTCGGTCTATCGCACCTACGCCAAAGGCGCCAAGGACGATGCGAACCAGTTGATATATCAAGCTTCGCTTGCGCAGGCGACCCGCCAGTGCACGAGCGATGGCACAAACCTCGGCATTCACGTCGTCGCGCAAGGGCGCCTGGTTACCGGCCCGATGGGCAGCTCCGGGAAGGTGAATTTGCCGATCCACGTTGCCGTCATGGACAACGATAAAGCCCTTTTCAGCAAGACCATCAACTATGTCGCAGAAATCCCGCCGGGGGAAACTGCGACCCAGTTCCTCTTCGACTATAGCGACATCCAGGTTGCCGCAGGTTCGGGCGGTTTCACCATCGTACAGATCGGTTTCGATCAGGGGCCGCAGAAGCCTGTGAAGGGTGAAAGGCCGGTGCGCAAGAAGCGCCACTGAGGTTGGGGTCAGGCAGTAGGCAGTAGGCAAAGGTCACCTTGTCCTTGCTGCCGCCGGCCCTTAGCAGCAACATCTATTGCCTATTGCCTATTGCCTATTGCCTATTGCCTATTGCCTCAGAGAACGCCGTCCCATTCAGCCAGCGCTATCACCACACCGGGCAGGTCGGCCATACGGCTGATGACAGTTTCGGCGCCGGCATCGGTCAGCCGGTCGGCATGGGAGGGGTAGGTGTGCGACGCGCCTGTGAAGCCGATGACGCGCATGCCGGCGGCGCGCGCGGCATGAACGCCGTGGACGGAATCTTCGACGACGATCGTATTGGCCGGGCTGACATTCATCTGCTTGGCGCCGTGTAGAAAGATATCCGGCTTGGGCTTCACGCGGTCGGCGCCGAGATCCTTGGCGGAATAGATATGCGGCGCAAACAGCTTGATGTAGCCGACCTTCGTCAGCATCATCTCAATGCGGGCGGAGCTGGAATTCGAGCAGATGCAGCGCGGCATCGGCAGGCGCGACAGCGCCAGCGGAACGCCGGGGATTGCCTGGACATCGCTCGCAAGCTTCAGGTCGAGCAGCTTTTCCGATTTGTCGAGCAGCGAAGCGGAAAGCGGAATGCTCGCCTCGCGCTCGACTTCGAACAGGATGTTGCGCCAGGTCATGCCGGCGAAGCGCTCGCCCATTTCCTCGGTGCTGATCGGATAGCCCGCATCGGTCAGCAGTTTTGATTCGACTTGTGCCGCGATGATTTCCGAATCGACCAGAACGCCGTCGCAGTCGAAGATGATGAGGTCGAAGCCATTGCTCATGAAAATTGCTGCCTTTGATCTGGCTGGGTTCGGCACGCTCCAGGAAAACATTGGTGTTTCGTGACATGCTCTGAAAAATGACCGACGGGCTTTACACGATATGTCTGCGAAGCTCAACCAATTGGCTGGCATGGCTGCGCTGCAACTGGCGAAAAGGTCGAAATGCGCAAAAGAGGTCTGGCCATCGCTTGTCGCTCGACATCTGGCAGCCCCGCCTTTAAGGATCGGCCATGACCAAGGAGCGCGACGACACTATTGCCAGCCGTATCAGCCGGGTGCTTGCCGACCGCATCATCCGGGGCGAGATCGCGCCAGATGCACGCCTGCGGCAGGATCACATCGCCGAGGAGTTCGGCACCAGCCATGTGCCCGTGCGCGAGGCGTTCCGGAGGCTCGAGGCGCAGGGCCTGGCGATCAGCCTGCCGCGCCGCGGCGTTCGCGTCGCTTCTTTCGATCTCAAGGAAGTCCGCGAGGTTGCGGAAATGCGGGCAGCCCTCGAGGGTCTCGCGTTGAAGCACGCAGCCCCGCATCTGACCCCGGCCATTCTCGACCAGGCCGAACAGGCGGCGCGCGATGGCGATGCGGCTGGCGACGTTCATGCCTGGGAGGAGGCCAATCGCCGCTTCCATCGCCTGATTCTGATGCCTTGCGGCATGGCACGTTTGCTCGCTGCAATCGACGACCTGCATGCGGCAAGTGCCCGCTTTCTCTTTTCCGCATGGCAATCCGGCTGGGAAAAGCGCACCGATCACGACCACCGCGCCATTCTGGCGGCGTTGCGCCAGGGGCGGGCCGACGAGGCGGCTGCGATCCTGCAGAAGCATGTACAATGGATCGGCCGCGCGCCGGTGCGCACGCCTTCCGGATCGACGCGCGAAGCCTTCGCAATCGTTGGCTGAAAATTATAGATAATTTCGAGATTGTGGCTGGCTATACCTGCGGCGTTGCTCTGCGAGTGCTTCGGTCGTTCTGGTGCCGCCGCATCCCGGTCAGCGTCCCGCTGCGCTTCGCCTTGCTCCATGGAATTTTATTGCCCTTATTTTTCAACGAGATTTAATACTGAACCGAAATTTCCAACGCCTGCCACTTGCCTGATTTTATGATCTCTCTCATAAAATAGATGAGACTGAAAAATTATCTATAATATGAAAGGAGAGCCTATGTCCCTGTTGCAGCATCATGATGAAGTCGCTTTCGATCCGCTTCGCCTCGGGCAGCGTTCGCTTGTCGCCAAGACTGTGTTCGTTCTCGCCGGAACGCTGATCCTGGCGCTCGCATCGCAAATCGCCGTGCCTATGGTGCCGGTGCCGATCACCATGCAGACATTCGCGATCACCATGATCGGCGCGCTCTATGGCTGGCGCCTCGGCGCAGTCACCGTTCTCGCCTGGTTCGGCGAAGCCGCGATCGGCTTTCCGGTGCTTGCCGGCGGAGCAGGCGGCATTGCGCCGTTCATGGGGCCGACGGCGGGTTATCTGGCATCCTTCCCGATCATCGCCGCCCTTGCCGGCTGGCTTGCCGAGCGCGGCTGGAGCGGCAATCGCGTCGTGCGCAGTTTCCTCGCTCACTTCTCGGCCAACATCCTGTGCCTTGCCATCGGCGGCGCATGGCTTGCAGCGCTGATCGGCGCAGAAAAAGGCTGGCTCCTTGGCGTAGCGCCCTTCATCCTCGGCGCCGTGCTCAAGTCTGCCCTCGCAGCTACGGTGCTGAAGACCATCCAGGTCTATAGCGGCAAGGCGCGTCTGAATTGACCGTCAGGCTTCGCGCCCATCATCTGCTCTGCATGCTGACTTTCGTCGGTGAAGGCTACACCTCGGCCTTCACCGACAATTATCGCCGCATTGCCGAGCGGCTGTCGAAAGGGGAGGAGATCAAACTGGTCTCCGGCCCTGACGATATCTGCGCGCCGCTCCTGAACGGAGAGGAAGCGCATTGTTTCAAGATCTCCGTCATCGAGCGGGATGCCGCTGCCCTTGCCGATATCTCGGTATTGCTGGGCGAAGAGATCGGCATCGGAGCCATGCTGGTGCCGGACGCCAGGCTGCTCGCAAAGCTGCGCCGGAATTTCGCCAGCGGTGAAATCCGTCACGCTTGCCTCGGCTGTGAATGGGGCGATCTCTGCAGCCGCATTGCCGATGGCAATTTCAGCGGTGTTCTGATCAAGGCAAGCTAAGGCTTGCCATCCAGCTCTGGCCGCGGGTCGCC
Organism: Rhizobium sp. UFLA01-1127; assembly: GCF_059803845.1. Classification (NCBI taxonomy): domain Bacteria; kingdom Pseudomonadati; phylum Pseudomonadota; class Alphaproteobacteria; order Hyphomicrobiales; family Rhizobiaceae; genus Rhizobium; species Rhizobium sp. UFLA01-1127. The sequence continues at coordinate 114,856 of NZ_JAUQTZ010000001.1, forward strand.
ATCATGCAGCTCGAGCGGAAAAAGCGCCAGAAAACGGCGCTCTCCTTCCGGCGTGAAGAAGATCGAGCGGCTGTTTTCGGTTCGCCGCGCCCAACCCTTGTCGAAGAAGTTCGAAAGCAGTGCCTTGCCAAGGCTGCCGGCCAGATGCGCCCGTCGCTCGCTCCAATCCAGGCAGGACCGGCAAAGCGGACGGCGGCTGGAGCGCAGATCGGAGACATCGATGCCGATCGATCCAAGATGCTTCTCGCCGCGATCCGTCAGGCTCAAGCCTTCTCCCATGACGGAGATCGAACCGGCCTCTATCAGGCTGTCCAGCATGCGTACGCCATAATCGCCGGCCAGATGGTCGTAGCAGATGCGTGCTTTACGCAGCGCAGGCTCCTTGGGGCCGGCACGATGGCGCAGATGGCCGCGGCTTGCGGCAAAACCCATGATGCCCTCGAGCAGCTTGCCGACGCGGTCGTCCGCCAGCGTGAAATAGCGATGGCGGCCTTGCTTGCGCTGTGCGAGCAGGCCACCCGCTTCGAGCTTGGAAAGATGGGCACTCGCGGTCTGCAGCGTTACGCCGGCGGCGGCCGCAAGTTCCGTTGCCGTCAGCGCCCGGCCGCCCATCAGCGCCGTCAGAATGTTCGCCCGCGCCGGATCGCCGATCAGCGAGCCGATCTGTGCTATGTCTGGACCTTCCTTCATACTTCGATCGTAACCGAACCATCTCCGCGCTGCAATGTGCGAAAAGATCGGCATCAGTAAAGGAGAAAGCCAATGATCACCTGTTTTATCCGCTATCAGATCGACCCGTTCAAGCAGGAAGCTTTCGCGGAATATGGCAAGGCCTGGGGTCAGATCATCCCGAGAAACGGTGCCGACCTGAGCGGCTATTTTGCCCCGCACGAGGGTTCGCTGACGACGGCCTACGGCGTCTACAGCATCGACAATCTGGCCGCCTACGAGGCCTATCGCAAGAGCCTTGCCGCCGATCCGCTGGCGCAGGCGAATCTCGATTTCGCCCGCCGCGAGCGTTTCATCCTGCAGGAGGATCGCATCTTCCTGAAAAATATCTCCTTGCCGCACGCTCAGAGGATATCGCCATGATCGCAGTTATTTTCGAAGTCATTCCCCATCCCGGCGAACGTCAGCACTATCTCGACATTGCCGCCAGGTTGCGTTCCGAACTCGAGGCGATCGACGGCTTTGTCTCCATCGAGCGCTTCGAAAGCCTGACACAGCCCGGCAAGATCCTGTCGCTTTCCTTCTGGCGTGACGAGGCCGCAGTTCGCGAATGGCGAAACCGCGAAGCGCATCGCGGCGCGCAGAAAGCGGGGCGGAAGAGGGTTTTTGCCGACTATCGTTTGCGCGTCGCGCAGGTGCTTCGTGACTACGGGATGACGGAACGGGCAGAAGCGCCCGATGACAGCCACGCGGTGCACGACATGTGAAATAGATCAACGTCGGACCCGCATTCCCCGTGTCTTCGTCGGGAAATTGGAAAATATGCCGCCGCTTTAGCCTTTGGTAACCAAGTTAGGTAACCATAACACTCAGTTAAGAGCACCGAGTAAGTGTAACAGCGAGTATCAAATGGCGTCAGTTTTCCCGCTTGCCGACCTCAGGACCTCCGCAACCCCGGGTTCCTGGATCGACACGATCATCAAGGGCGATTGCGTGGCCGCTCTTGAGGCACTGCCAAATCAATCCGTCGACGTCATCTTCGCCGACCCGCCGTACAATCTCCAGCTCGGCGGCACGCTGCATCGTCCGGACCAGTCGCTCGTCGATGCCGTCGATGACGAGTGGGATCAGTTTGCTTCCTTCGAAGCCTATGATGCCTTCACCCGCGCCTGGCTGCTCGCCTGCCGCCGCGTGCTGAAGCCGACGGGCACGATCTGGGTCATCGGCTCCTATCACAATATCTTCCGTGTCGGCGCGACCCTGCAGGATCTGAACTTCTGGATCCTCAACGACATCGTTTGGCGCAAGACCAATCCGATGCCGAACTTCAAGGGCCGCCGCTTCCAGAATGCGCATGAGACGATGATCTGGGCGAGCCCGAACGCCAAGGCCAAGGGCTATACCTTCAACTACGACGCCATGAAGGCCGCCAACGACGACGTGCAGATGCGTTCCGACTGGCTGTTCCCGATCTGCAGCGGCAATGAGCGGCTGAAGGGCGATGACGGCAAGAAGGTGCATCCGACGCAGAAGCCGGAAGCGCTGCTGGCCCGTGTCATCATGGCTTCGTCCAAGCCAGGCGACATCATTCTCGATCCCTTCTTCGGATCGGGCACGACCGGTGCGGTTGCCAAGCGTCTCGGCCGTCGCTTCGTCGGCATCGAGCGCGAGCAGGACTATATCGATGCCGCAAGCGCGCGCATCGCCTCCGTCGAGCCGCTCGGCAAGGCGGAGCTGACCGTCATGACCGGCAAGAAGGCCGAGGTTCGCGTGGCATTCAACGTGCTGATCGAAAGCGGCCTGATCAAGCCCGGCCAGGTGCTGACCGATGCGAAGCGCCGCTATAGCGCCATCGTCCGCGCCGACGGCACGGTCGCCTCCGGCGGCGAGGCCGGTTCCATTCATCGCCTTGGCGCGAAAGTTCAGGGCCTTGATGCATGCAATGGATGGATGTTCTGGCACTTCGACGATGGGCGTTCCCTGCGTCCGATCGACGAACTCAGAGCCATCATCCGCAGCGATCTGGCAAAGGTAGAGTAGTTTCGCCATCAACGCGGGCAACCCGGCTGCAAAGCCGCCCCACGGCTGCCGGTCGCCCGTCAGATCGATATATCCGTCTTCTTCCGTCGTGTACCTCCAGTTGGGAAGAAGGCGAGGCGCCCAAGGCCTTACCGGACATATCGTGCGGTAAGGCCTTGGGTATTTTCAGCTTCGGATTTCAGAACTCCTGATAATCCGTGACATCGACGCGCACGACGCGGCCGTCCTCATTAAAGGTAATCGTTTCCTCGCCCTCGCGGATCAGCGGCTTGCCCGTCTTGCTGTTGGTGGCGCGAACCGACCAGACGGCACGGCCGGAAAGCGGCGTCAGCGTCTCCACCAGCGAATTCGAGGCCGTCTGGTCCGGATAGGTATCGAAATAGCCGCGGAAGGCTTCCATGATCGCCGCGCGGCCGGCAAGGCTGCCGACGCCATTGGAGACGTATATGGCATCCTCTGCGAAGAAGTTCTCGATCGCCTCATAGTCGAGACGATTGATCGCGTCGTGGAACAGGTCGATACGCTCTGCAGGGTCGAAAATCATCGGATCAAACCTTTATACCATGGGCGGCGAGATCGCTGCGCAGCTTCTCGGCGCCGGTGAAGTGGACAGCATGCCATCCGGCGGCGCGCGCGCCTTCGACGTTCGGATGGGAATCATCGATGAAGATCGTCGATGCCGGATCGAGGTCGAAGCTCTTGGCATGGGTATCATAAATCGCGACATCCGGCTTGATCAGCCCGATATCGCCCGAAACCGTGACGCCGCGCGGCTTCTTGAGGAACGGATAACGCTCTTGCGCTTCGCGAAAGGTGTCTGAGGCGAAATTAGTCAGCATGGTGACGTCGCGGCCTTCCGCGATCAGCTGCTCCAGAATGGCGACGCTGTCTTCATAGGCATGCGGAACCATCTCGTGCCAATATTTGCGGAAACTGCGGATCTGTTCCTCGCGCTCCGGATGATCAGCAATCAGCAATGCCTCGGCATCGCTCCAGGTGCGGCCGCGATCCTGCTCGAGATTCCATTCATGGGTGCAGACATTGGCGAAGAACCATTGGCGCTCGGTGTCGTCTGGAATGATGCGGCTGTAGGGAATATTCGGATCGTAGTGAAGAAGAACCTTGCCGATATCGAAAACGATATGCCGTATTTCCGTCGTCATGAATGAATTCCTGAATTTTTCTCTAAACGCATTTTTGCGAACGCATTGGGAATAGCCTGAGCGATCGCTTTTTTCATGACTGTCGGCAGCGCCTGGTCTTCAAGATTTGTAACCGGCGCCCACCATCCGTCATGGTTGTCATTCTGTGAGACCGATCTGGCACGCCAGATCGACAATCTCAATTCGAAATGCGTGAAGACATGGGTCACCGTACCTGCCGGCTGCCAGTCGGCCGGGAAGGGAGCCGCGTCACTGCCGGTTTCGCCGTCGATCCGCGCCGTCCATCCCGTTGTCGGCACTTCCGTCATGCCGCCCAGCAACCCGCTTTCGATGCGACGCCGCAGGAAGATCTCGCCCTCGTCATTGACGGCGACGAAGGCCGCGCCCTGGCGAACCGGCTTTTCCTTCTTGGCGGTCTTGACCGGAAAACGCTCGGGATCATGCCCGGCCAGCGCCTGACAGCCACCGTTGAAGGGACAGAGCGAACAGGCCGGACGCTTCGGCGTGCAGATCGTCGCGCCGAGATCCATCATTGCCTGAGCAAAATCACCCGGCCGGTCGGCCGGCGTCAGCAGGGCGACCTTCTGCTTCATCAGCGGCTTTGCGCTGAGCAGCGGCGCCGAAATCGCATGGAGGCGGGAAATGACGCGCTCGACATTGCCGTCCATCACGGCTGCCCGGCGATTGAAGGCGATGGCGGCAATGGCGGCAGCCGTATAGTCGCCAATACCGGGCAGCGTTCGCAGACCCTCCTCGGTATCGGGAAAACGGCCGCCATGATCGGCTGCAACCGCTTCGGCGCATTTTTTCAGGTTGCGCGCGCGGGCGTAATAGCCGAGCCCGGCCCATGCGGCCATGACGTCTTCGTTCGCTGCCGCCGCGAGATCATCGACAGTCGGCCAGCGCTCCAGGAATTTCGCGAAATAGGCTTTGACCGCCGGTACGGTCGTTTGCTGCAGCATCACTTCCGACAGCCAGATGCGATAGGGATCCGGCACGATGCCGCGCGCGGCCATGGGCGGGGAGACCCGCCAGGGAAGGTCCCGATGATGTCTGTCATACCAGGCAAGCAGCGATGCGGCTGTGGGAAGTTCTGAAGTCGGGGTCATGATTTGCCGCGTCGAGGGGAAGTGCTCTATACTTGGCCGAGCTGCGTTGGGCGATCAAGGTCCCTGACGTACAAAGCATGTATAGAGATCTGGATGAGATGAGTTATCCCCGAAAAGGCGAGAGGCAGATTTCCGAGCTGACGAACGGCATCGTCGATCCGGTGCTGGCGAAGCGTGCCGGCATCAATACGACGCTGCTCGGCTGCTGGGATGAAATCGCCGGCGAGGACTTTGCCGACTGCACACGGCCGGAAAAGATCGCCTGGGCCAAGCGAACCGGCCCCGGCATGGACGATCGCTATCAGCCCGGTGTGCTGACGATCGCCTGCGAGGGTGCCCGCGCGCTCTTCTTGACCCATGCACAAGGCGAACTCATCCAGCGCATCAACAGCTTCTTCGGCTTCTATGCCGTCAACCAGATCCGCATCGTGCAGAAGCCGGTGTCTGTCGCCTCCAAACGCTCCCGCATGCCGCCGCCGCTGAAGGGCGAGGCGGCGCGCAAGCTGGCTGACATGATGGATGGTATCGAGGACGAGAAGATCAGAGCCGCCGTTCAGCGTTTGGGCACGGCGATGGTGTGGAAGCGGGGTAAGGCCTGATACAGACTTGCTTTTGTTAATGACACTGTCATACTCGGGCGGAGTATTTGCAAGGGAACTGGATATGCGAAGCAGTAGGCCGATAACGGTTACACTGGGTAATCAACAGCGCGGCGTCGATGCGAGACTGGAATCCGGAGCATACGATTCTGCCAGCGAAGTTCTGCGTGCTGCTTTGAGAGCATTGGACCGCGAAGAAGAAGTCATAAATCAAATCATGCGCGCAAAGATCCAGGAAGCGCTTAATGACCCACGACCCGGCAGAGATGCCGACGAGGTTTTCGATAGAATTAAAAGAATACATGCCGAGCGAATGAAAGCAGCCGGTCGTGAATTATAGGATTGTTTTCAGTGCTCTCGCCGAAGACGATCTCGTAGGTATCTATGAATTCATAGCGAAAGATAGCCCGAGCCGCGCATTATCGTTTATCCAACGACTCCAGCAGCAGTGCAAAACACTTGAGACGATGGCCGATCGAGGTCCTCAACGCGAGAATTTGGGGCCAGGTGTTCGGATATTGGTGTTTGAGCGGCGGGTTACCGCCGCTTACCATATCAAGAACGAGCAGGTTGTTATTCTTCGCCTCTTTTATGCTGGTCAGAATATTCCATCGACATTGTTCGACGAGCACTGAACTTGCATGCATTCCATCAATTCCGACGATAATTTGGCTCTTTGTCTTTCCCAGGTCACAATTCTTTGAAGAAAGTTGGCCAACCGTGCCTTGTTAGCGGCAAGCTGCCGTTATATCGCATGGAACATTCGAAGCCTCTTTAACGACGGGTGACTCTATGCCGATGTCCGACATGCTCTTGACCAAACGCCACTTGCTGGGCGGTTCTGCCGTTGCAGCCCTATCCGTGGCGTTCTCTGCCGTTGCCGGCACCGCATCCGCCGCAACCGCCGAAGACCAGGTGCCGCCGTCGGACGGCAATGTCGACATGAACGAAGTGCTGAAGCCCGGCCCGCTGCCGGAAATCGCGCTCGGCAAAGAAGATGCGCCTGTCAAGATCGTCGAATACATGTCGCTGACCTGCCCGCATTGTGCGCATTTCGCCGTCACGACCTTCGACACGATCAAGCAGAAATACGTCGATACCGGCAAGGTTCGCTTTATCATCCGCGAATTCCCCTTCGATCCGCGTGCTGCCGCAGCCTTCATGCTGGCCCGTTGCGCCCCGCAGGAGCAGTACATGCCGATGGTCGAAATGCTGTTCAAGCAGCAGATCGCCTGGGCTTCGCCTGACGTCGACGGCCGCGCCGCATTGCTGCAGATGTCGAAACTTGCCGGTTTTACTGAGGATAGCTTCACGAAGTGCTTGACGAACCAGAAGCTTCTGGATGATGTCAACTCAGTACGGGAACGCGCAGCCAAGAATTTCGGCGTCAACGCCACGCCGACCTTCCTGATCAATGGCAAGCGCTATGCAGGGGACATGTCTGTTGCTGCCATGTCGAAGCTTATCGACAGCCTGCTCTGATCCGCGCCTTTTCACATTGCAGGCGGGCGGCCGGGGTCGCACGCCTGCTTTCCATTACCTCGCCCTTAAGGGTGGTGCTATCGTATATGAACTGAAAGCGCGGCTATCCCCCTTCTCCCCAGCGGGGAGAAGGTGCCGTCAGGCGGATGAGGGGGTGCCCGCCAAGGTTACGAAAACCCATGAATTCAAATCGATAACCCCCTCATCCGACCCTTCGGGCCACCTTCTCCCCGCCGGGGAGAAGGAATTTCCGGTGTCTATCCGCCCCATATGCGATACCCCTGCCTTCAAAGAGAGGGTGGAGATCAGCCGATGAAATTCAACAGGCTGAGACTTGTCGGCTTCAAATCCTTCGTCGAACCGGCGGAGTTCGTGATCGAGCGCGGCCTGACCGGTGTCGTCGGGCCGAATGGCTGCGGCAAGTCCAATCTTGTCGAAGCGCTGCGCTGGGTCATGGGCGAGAATTCCTACAAGAATATGCGCGCCTCTGGCATGGACGACGTGATCTTCTCCGGATCGGGGAATCGTCCGGCGCGCAACACCGCTGAAGTCGGCCTCTATCTTGATAATACCGACCGCACCGCGCCCGCCGCCTTCAATGACAGCGACGAGATCCAGGTCACCCGCCGCATCGAGCGCGAGCAGGGCTCCATCTATCGCATCAACGGCAAGGAAGCCCGCGCCAAGGATGTGCAGCTGCTGTTTGCCGATGCCTCCACCGGTGCCCGTTCGCCGTCCATGGTCGGGCAGGGGCGTATCGGCGAGCTCATTCAAGCCAAGCCTCAGGCGAGGCGCCAGCTCCTGGAAGAGGCAGCCGGCATTTCCGGCCTGCATTCGCGCCGTCATGAAGCCGAGCTTCGTCTGCGTGCGGCCGAAAGCAATCTCGAGCGCCTGGATGATGTGACATCGCAGCTTGAAAGCCAGATCGAGAGCCTGAAGCGTCAGGCCCGGCAGGCCAACCGTTTCAAGATGCTCTCTGCCGATATCCGCGCCCGCGAGGCCATGCTGCTGCATATCCGCTGGGTACAGGCCAAGGAGGCCGAAGCCGAGGCCGATAGTGCCTTGAACCAGGCAACCGTGCTTGTCGCTGAAAAGGCGCAGGTTCAGATGGAAGCGGCCAAGGCGCAGGCCATCGCCAGCCTCAAGCTGCCGGAGCTGCGCGACGACGAGGCGAAGGCTGCCGCCGCCCTGCAGCGTCTGCAGATTGCCCGCTCCCAGCTGGAAGAAGATGTCAATCGCATCATGCGACGCCGCGATGAGCTGATCCGTCGGCTGGCGCAGCTGGCGGAGGATATCAGCCGCGAGCAGCGACTTGTCGCCGACAATGCTTCCATCCTCGCCCGGCTGGATGCCGAAGAAACCGAACTTGACGAGATCCTCGCCGATTCCGGCAGGCTTGCCGAGGAGACGCGCGGCGTATTCGAAGAGGCTGCCGCCAAGCTCGCCGACAGCGAGCGCATATTTACTGCCCTGACCGCAGAGCGCGCCGAAGCCGCCGCCGCCCGAAATCAGCTCGAGCGAGCCATTCGCGATCTCGCCGACCGCAAGATGCGGCTGGAGCGGCAAGCCAGCGAAGCAAACGGCGAGCTTGCTGCCATCGACGAGAAGATGGCCCATTTGCCTGACCCCAGCGAAAAGCGCGATATGGTCGAGGCGGCGGAGAATGTCGTTGCCGATGGGGAAGGCGAGACCCAGCGTGTCGAGGCGGCTCTTGCCAAGGCCCGCGAAACCGAGGCGTTGTCGCGCGGACCGGTCGAGCAGGCGCGGGCGCGTCTGAATGCGCTTGAAACCGAGGCTCGTACCATTTCCAGGATGCTGGCGGCGGGTGATACCTCGGGCGCTTTTTCGCCGGTCGCCGAAGAGCTGCGCGTCGACCGCGGCTTCGAGACGGCGCTTGGCGCTGCACTCGGCGACGATCTGGAATCCTCGCTCGATGCTCAGGCGCCGGTCTACTGGTCCGACAACGGCAGCGGCGCGGCCGATCCGGCTTTGCCGGAAGGCGTCGTACCTTTGATTACCCATGTCGGTGCCCCGGCCGCGCTGACGCGGCGCCTGCGCCAGATCGGCATCGTTTCGGCTGAAGACGCCTTCCGGCTGATGCCGGAGCTGAAGCCGGGACAGCGGTTGGTAACCAGGGATGGCGCCGTGTTCCGCTGGGACGGCCATGTGACTGGCGCGGATGCGCCGAGTGCGGCTGCCCTGCGGCTCGCCCAGAAGAACCGCCTTTCCGAGCTGGAGGCCGAAGCCGAGCTTGCTCGCGATGTGCTTGTCGAAGCCGAGGAACGTTTGTCGGCAGCCGCCGATGCGATCCGGGTCGAAGAGGGCCGTCTGGCGACCGCCCGCGACGCCAGCCGACTTGCCGCTCGGCATCTGGCCGAGGCGCGGGAAGCGCTGGCTGCGGCGGAACGCGCTTCCGGCGATCTCATCCGCCGCCGCGACGTCATCGTTGAAGCCGTCAGCCGACTGCAGGAGCAGCTGGAAGATGTGGCCATGCAGGATGAAAACGCCCGCATCGAATTGGAAGATGCGCCGAATCTCGACGCCATCGATCTGAAGCTGCGCGACCAGCAGGCCGAAGTCGCGACAGATCGCGGCGTTCTCGCCGAAGCCCGTGCCCGCCATGAGGGACTGAACCGCGAAAGCGAGGCCCGTCAGCGCCGTCTTCTGGCGATCCGTCAGGAGCGCGACACCTGGCGCCAGCACGCGGCCAGCGCCGAGGAGCACATTCAGACGCTGCGCGACCGTGAAGAGGAAGCGCGTGAGGAAGCGGCCGAACTCGATCTTGCCCCGGACGAATTCGACGACAAGCGCCGCGCACTGATGAACGAGCTGCAGAAAGCCGAGGAGGCCCGCCGCCACGCCGCTGACCGTCTCACCGAAGCGGAAATCGTTCAGCGCGACGCCGATCGCCATGCGGCGACTGCGCTTTCCGAACTGGCGGAAAGCCGTGAGAAGCGCGGTCGTGTCGAGGAGCGGCTGGTGTCGGCCCGCGAGCGCCGGCAGGAAAGCGAATTGCGCATCCGCCAATCCCTCAACGTCGAGCCGCATGAGGCCATGCGCCTGACCGGTCTCTCGGGATCGCAGAGCGTGCCTGATCTCCGCGAGGTCGAGCGCGAGCTGGAGCGGCTGAAGATCGAGCGCGAGCGTCTCGGCGCCGTCAACCTGCGCGCCGAGGAAGAGAGCAAGGAGCTGACGGAGCGGCTGCAGGCGCTGATCAAGGAGCGTGATGACGTCATCGACGCCATCCGGAAGCTGCGCGGCGCGATTCAGAGCCTCAACCGCGAAGGCCGCGAACGTCTGATCGTCGCCTTCGATATCGTCAATGCGCAGTTTCAGCGCCTGTTCACCCATCTTTTCGGCGGCGGCACGGCCGAGCTGCAGCTTATCGAGTCGGACGATCCGCTGGAAGCGGGCTTGGAAATCCTCGCCCGTCCGCCGGGCAAGAAGCCGCAGACCATGACCCTGCTTTCGGGCGGCGAGCAGGCGCTGACAGCCATGGCGCTGATTTTTGCGGTGTTCCTCACCAATCCCGCGCCGATCTGCGTTCTGGACGAAGTGGACGCGCCGCTCGACGACCACAATGTCGAACGCTACTGCAACCTCATGGACGAAATGGCGGCCTCCACGGAGACCCGCTTCGTCGTCATCACCCACAATCCGATCACCATGGCCCGCATGAATCGCCTCTTCGGCGTTACCATGGCGGAACAGGGTGTTTCGCAGCTCGTTTCCGTCGATCTGCAGACCGCCGAACTGTTGCGCGAAATCGCTTGAGCGCTGTTCCACGTCTGGATTGAGAAAACTGTTCCCGTTTCGACAAGAAATTGCCGTGTCGGCTGCCGCACGCCGCGAAAGCGTGCTAGTTTCGTTTTTCGATCAACAACATGGGCGCTGATCCGCCCGGAAGGGAAGTATGTCTGACTCGACTGGCGGTATTTTCGATTTCCTCGGAATACTTGCCGTATTGCTGCTCGTCGCCGCCAACGGTTTCTTCGTTGCGGCCGAGTTCTCTCTGGTTTCCGTCCGCCGCAGCCGCGTGACGGAACTCGTTACCGAAGGGCGTATGAACGCCAAGGCGCTGCAGAAGGCAGTCGACAATCTCGATGCCAACCTGGCGGCCACGCAGCTCGGCATCACTATTTCTTCGCTTGCCCTCGGCTGGGTCGGCGAACCTGCTCTTGCCCATCTGCTGGAGCCGCTGCTTAATTTTCTCCCCGGCACCTGGGCTGCGGCTGGGTCGCATGCGGTAGCCGTCGCCATTTCCTTCATCATCATCACTGCACTTCATATCGTCCTCGGCGAACTTGCGCCGAAGAGTCTGGCATTGCAGCGCAGCGAAGGCACAGCGCTCGGGGTCGTGCGCCCGCTCGGCCTGTTCCTCTTCCTGCTCCGTCCGGCAATTGTCGTGCTGAACGGTCTCGGCAATCTCGTCCTTCGCCTCTTCGGCCTCCGCCCTGGCGCGGGCGAAGGCTCGCTGCATTCACCGGCAGAAATCAAACTGCTGGTCGCCGAAAGCCAGGAGGCGGGTTTGCTGGAGCAGGCGCAACAGGAACTTGTCGAGCGCGTCTTCAATATCGGCGACCGCGATGTTTCCGACATCATGACGCCGCGGCTCGAGGTGGAATGGATCGATGCCGACGATCCGCCAGGCGAAATACAGAAGACCATCCGCGAAAGCCGTTTCGAGCAGCTTCTGGTCGGGCGCGGCTCGATCGACGAGCCGATCGGCATGATCCTGAAGAAGGATCTGCTCGACCAGGTTCTGAACGGCGAGCCGCTGAATCCCATGGCTGTCATCCGTCAGCCGCTGGTCGTTCATGAATCCACGGCCGTCTTCAAGGTGCTTGAAAACTTCAAGCGCGCGCCCGTCCGCCTTGCCATGGTCATCGACGAATACGGCAGCCTGGAGGGTATCGTCACGCAGACGGACCTGCTGGAGGCGATCGCCGGCGACCTGCCCGACATGGAAAACGAAACGCCGGATGTCGTCGAGCGTGCCGATGGATCGCTGCTGATGGAAGGCATGATGCCGGTCTATGACGCCTTCGCGCGCCTGGGGCTGCGCTTCAGCGAGGAGGACGTCAATTTCCACACGCTCGCAGGCTTTGCCCTCTACCAGCTCGGCCATCTGCCCGAAGTGGGCGAGAGCTTTTCCCTCGGCGGCTGGCATTTCGAGATCGTCGATCTCGACGGCATGCGGATCGACAAGATTCTGGCCCAACGCGAGCCGCAGCTATAGTTGCGGAGAGCCGGAGGTTCAACGCGAAGGCAGTTGAATTGTCGGTTGCCATCAAGACCCGGAAGCCGCCGGTTTCGATCAATCGATTGAAATCGGAGGCTCCGGGTCTAATTTATTGTGCAATGCAACATTTCGCCATAATTGTCGATTTTCATTTGCGCCTCAATGAATTAAGTTCAACCGGAGGAGTTGGACGGAGACGATGACGAATTGGGTCTACACATTCGGCGACGGCAAGGCCGAGGGGAGCGCCGGAGATTTTGAACGGCTCGGCGGCAAGGGCGCAAATCTTGCGGAAATGTGCAATCTCGGCCTGCCGGTCCCGCCGGGCCTGACGATCGTCAGCGATGTCTGCGCTTTCTATTACAAGAGCGGGCGTAAGATCCCCGACGAGCTGAAGCCGCAGGTCATGCAGGGCCTGCAACGGATGGAAGCCATCACCGGACGCAAGTTCGGGGATACGGAACGGCCGCTGCTCGTTTCCGTGCGCTCCGGCGGGCGTGCTTCCATGCCGGGCATGATGGACACGGTCCTCAATCTCGGCCTCAACGATGCCACGGTGCAGGCGCTCGGCCACGATGCCGGGGACGCCCGCTTCGCCTGGGACAGCTATCGCCGCTTCATCCAGATGTATGCCGATGTCGTCATGGGCCTCGACAACGAGGTCTTCGAAGAGATACTGGAGGATGAGAAGGCGAGATTCGGCCACGAGTTCGATACAGACCTGACGGCGGTTGAATGGCAGCATGTCGTCTCGATCTACAAGGCAATCATCGAGGAAGAATTGGGCGAGGCCTTCCCGCAGGAGCCGGAGGTTCAGCTTTGGGGCGCCGTCCGTGCCGTCTTTGCGAGCTGGATGAACGCCCGGGCCGTCACCTATCGTCATCTGCACAACATTCCCGAAACCTGGGGAACCGCGGTCAACATTCAGGCGATGGTTTTCGGCAATCTCGGCAACTCTTCGGCCACCGGCGTCGCCTTTACCCGCAATCCGTCGACAGGGGAGAAGGAGCTTTACGGCGAATTCCTCGTCAATGCGCAAGGGGAGGATGTCGTTGCCGGCATCCGCACGCCGCAAAGCATCACCGAAGTCGCGCGCATCGCGTCCGGCTATGACAAGCCGTCGATGGAAAAACTGATGCCGGAAGCCTTTGCCGAGTTTAAGGGCATCTGCGCGCAGCTGGAAGCGCACTACCGTGACGTTCAGGACCTGGAGTTCACCATCGAGCGCGGCAAGCTCTGGATGCTGCAGACCCGCAATGCCAAGCGAACCACCAAGGCGGCGATGAAAATAGCCGTCGACATGGTCGATGAAGGGTTGATCACGGAGGACGAAGCTGTTTCCCGCATCGATCCGACGTCGCTGGACCAGCTTCTGCATCCGACGATCGACCCACGCGTCCGCCGCGAGGTCATCGGCTCCGGTCTCCCCGCATCGCCGGGGGCTGCTACCGGCGAGATCGTCTTCACGGCGGAAGAGGCGATCATTGCCGAGGAGGAAGGCCGCAAAGCCATCCTTGTGCGCATAGAGACGAGCCCCGAGGATATTCACGGCATGCATGCCGCCGAGGCGATCCTGACGACGCGCGGCGGCATGACCAGCCACGCGGCCGTTGTCGCCCGCGGCATGGGCATCCCCTGCGTTGTCGGCGCCGGCACCATGCGCATCGACATGCGCAATGAAAAGCTGATCGGCATCGGAGTCACCTTGAAGAAGGGCGATACCGTCACGATAGACGGTTCTACCGGCCAGGTGCTGAAGGGCGAGGTGCCGATGATCCAGCCGGAGCTGTCGGGCGATTTCGGCCGCATCATGGCCTGGGCCGATCGTTCACGGCGCATGACGGTGCGCACCAATGCCGATACGCCGGCCGATGCGCGCGCTGCCCGTTCCTTCGGCGCCGAAGGCATCGGCCTCTGCCGCACAGAGCATATGTTCTTCGAAGGCGATCGCATCCATGTGATGCGCGAGATGATCCTCGCCGAAGACGAGGAGGGGCGCCGCGCCGCCCTTGCGAAGCTGATGCCGATGCAGCGCCTCGATTTCACCGGCCTGTTCACCATCATGCACGGCCTGCCGGTGACCATCCGCCTGCTCGATCCGCCGCTTCACGAATTCCTGCCGAAGACGGACGAGGAGATCGCCGAAGTTGCCGGCATCATGGGAATGGAGCCGGCCGCGCTGCGCCAGCGTGTCGATGCGCTGCACGAGTTCAATCCCATGCTCGGCCATCGCGGCTGCCGACTGGCGATTTCCTATCCGGAGATCGTCGAGATGCAGGCCCGCGCGATTTTCGAGGCGGCTGTCCTTGCCGCGCGCGAAACCGGAGCGGCTGTCGTGCCCGAAATCATGGTGCCGCTCGTCGGCCTGCGCTCGGAGCTGGATTACGTCAAAGCTTGCATCGACGAGGTGGCGCGCGCCGTCATGACGGAAGCGAAGATGAAGATCGATTATCTCGTCGGCACGATGATCGAGCTGCCGCGCGCTGCATTGCGCGCCCATATCATCGCCGAGGCTGCCGAGTTCTTTTCATTCGGCACGAATGACCTGACCCAGACCACCTTCGGCATGTCGCGCGACGACGCGGCGGCCTTCATCCCGACCTATCAGCGCAAGGGCATCATCGAGCATGATCCCTTCATATCGCTTGATTTCGATGGAGTGGGCGAACTTATCCGCATTGCTTCCGAGCGCGGCCGCCGCACCCGCAACGACATGAAGCTCGGCATCTGCGGCGAGCATGGCGGCGATCCCGCCTCCATCCACTTCTGCGAGGATATCGGACTGGATTACGTGTCCTGTTCCCCCTTTCGCGTGCCGATCGCACGGCTTGCGGCAGCACAGGCGGCGATCAGGGGACGGGCCTGATTCTCCAAACCTGGAATTGGTGATCGATCAGTGGCGCCAGTAGCCGCGATGATGGTAATATCCGGGGCCGCCAACGACGATTGTCGGACCCCAGAAGAAATCATCGTTGCTTTCCATGAAGGCCCGCTGATCCGCGCGCCGGCTAAGATCCTGGTTCATCAGGCAGTTGGCAAAGTTCTGGGTGCCTGGCCTGAAGCCATAGCCACTGCATCTGGCCTCGTCGGCGGCTCTGATTTCCTCGGCCGTCTGGCAGGAGGAGAGTACAAACGCAACGGCGAGAAGGGAGAAGACGGAAGCGGCGATACGCATGACGTGTCATCCTGAATGCGGATTTGCATGCACGAACTATAGCGCTGCGCGAGGAGGCGCGAAAGGCGAATTGCGGCCGCAGGCCGATCGCTTACGCAGCTTCTTTCGGTCTTGCCGGCAGCCTTTGCAGGAGATCGACGAAGGCATCGGCAAAGCGTAGCAGGTGCTCGGTTTCATCATCCGGCTGCAGCAGGCGGATTTCTGCGCCATCTTCGTCAAGCGCGGCAAAAAGGGTGCGCATCGTCGCATCCCCTTCCGGAATTCGCAGCACCGCCAATCTGCGGCAATCGGATATCAGCCCTTCGGCCGGCAGATCGAACAGGAAATCGCCGCGCACGGCCGAAGCGGCGTTGCGCACGGCTTCGCAGAAGCCCGGCTCACCGCCGGAAAACCCTTCGAGCGAAAGCTCCAGCTCGAGCAGCTCCAGCGGCAGGATCGGATCGGCTGCATCGGCTCCGGCAATCGCTGCTCCCGGCAGCTGTTTGGCAGCGACGTCTTGAGAAAGCATCGGTTCCATCTCATCAAGTCCTTTCACAGCCTCGATAAAACGCTAAAGAATGGCCTTTTTTAGGAATTTAAGCAAGCGCTCACATTTTTGGCCTAGCCGTTACTGGTTTGAGCTTTGACAAAACATTGGTCGCCGATGCCATGACATTCGATTTATTTTCGCCATTTCTTGATCTAAACATAAATCGTTTTCCGGGATTCGGTGCATCCGGCTTCCGATCCGACGCGCCGACGAGCCCTTGATGACCATTCGCTTCGACCGTCCCGTTTCACATGCCGCCCGCGCCGCGCGCTTGATCGCTTCGTTTGCATTGGTGCTTTGCGGGGTGACGCTGATCGGCCACCGTTTCGCGCCGCTGGAAACCCCTTATTTCGTGCTGCTGCTGCTGATTTCCGCCGGCTGCGCCATCCTGGCGGTGGCGCTTGCGCTGGTCGGTCTGGCACAGCTCTGGCAGAGCGCCGCGATCGGCGGCGTCTCCGCTGTGAAGGCGCTCGTCTATGCTGCCTTGCCGCTCGCCATTCTCGGCTTTGGCGCCGAGCGCTATTGGACGCGGCCGCATATCTACGAGATTTCGACCGATCTCGGCGACCCGCCGGAATGGCTGGCGACGCCGGATGCGCGGCAGCTATGGCTTCCGCCGCGCCATCTGGTGACGCAGCAGGAGCGTGAAGCGCAATTCGATGCCTATCCGGCCCTGATCAGCCGGCGCTATGAGGGCGCTGCCGACCGCGTGCTGGAGGCAGTGCGCAAGGTCGCAAGAGATGACCATATCACCATCGTGAAGGCAGAGGGCGCCGAGGTCGCGGATCCGCACGGCAATGCAAAACCGAAGCGCCGCACGCGCCGGCAGGTTGTCAGCCCCGTACAGGATGACGGCGCTACAGTTGCCGATGTGCCCGATGTCGTCCCCGTGCCGACGCCGCGTCCGCTCCGCGATGGCGTGGCGGAACTCATTCGCCAGAACACCGATGTCACCTTGCAGGGAGAAACCCGCACGCGCATTTTCGGTCTCCCGTGCGACATGCTGATCCGTATTCGCGAGGAAGCCGAGACGACGCTCGTCGATGTTCGCGTCGCCTCCCGCTACGGGCAGGATGATCTCGGCGTCAGCGCCGATATGGCGGATAGTTTTCTGAAAGCTTTGGATGCGGAGCTGCTCGGCATCGCGGGAAGCTAAGGTTCGCCGTCCTCCTTCTCCCCTCGGGAGAAGGTGCCCGAAGGGCGGATGAGGGGGGTGTCCGCTATTCAAATTCGGAAATCATCGATAGCCAGCCGTCCCCACTCAGGCGAGCCGATAGGCCCCCACAAGTGCCGGAGGCCCATCGGTTTCCACCCGGCCCTTCTCGACCAGGTCCTCCAGATGCGCCAGGACCGAAAGCGCTGCCGCGCCGTGCAGCCGAGGGTCGGTGTCGCGATAGATGGCCTTCACCATCTCCGATATCAGCCGGTCGCCGGCCTTGATGCGTTCCAGCACGGCACGCTCGCGCATGCGGCGATGGGTCCTGATCCCGCGCATGAAGGAGGACGGTTCCTTTACCGGGCCGCCGTGACCGGGCAGGAACAGCCGGTCTTCGCGGGCAAGCAGCGTCTCGAGCGACGCCATATAATCGGCCATGGAGCCATCCGGAGGCGCGACGATCGAGGTTGCCCAGGCCATGACATGATCGGCGGAGAAGACGATGCCCGTGCCGTCCAGCGCGAAGCAGGCATGGTTTGCCGTGTGGCCTGGTGTCAGCAGCGCCGTCATCCGCCAGCCGTCTCCCGAGACGCTTTGGCCGTCGGCAAGCACGATATCCGGCTGAAACTCCATATCGGAACTTTCGGCGAAGGGGTTGATTTCGCCCTGATGGAGCGGCCGCGCGGCCCGATGCGGCCCTTCGCCGACGGTGAGAGCCCCCGTCGCTTCCTTCAGCCGCTTGGCAAGCGGCGAGTGATCGCGATGGGTATGGCTGACGAAGATATGCGTGACCTCGCGCCCTTGGAGCGCGGCGAGGAGGGCGTTGAAATGCTTTTCATTCTCCGGACCGGGGTCGATGACGGCGACGGAGGAGGTGCCGACGATATAGCTGTTGGTGCCGTGAAAGGTAAAAGCGCTGGGATTGTTGACCGTCATCCGCTCAATGCCGGGCGCAACGGGAACGGCCCGGCCATAGGCGGGCTCGAAGGCAAGGTCGAAGTCAGGCGTGCTCATGATTGCTTGTATTCGATTTCGATAAAGGACATCGGCTCGGAGCCGGCATTAACGACATTGTGCTCGACGCCCGCCTCGCGCCGGTAGGCGGCGCCCTTGGCGATATCGACCCGCCGGCTGCCGCCCGGCTCCTCCAGCAGAAACCGGCAATCCGTCATCGGCACGACGACATAGCCGAGGCCATGGACATGATGCCCGGTATCGGCGCCCGGTTCGAAATCCCAGCGCGTGATGCGGCAGACCGCGTCGTCGAGAAGTACGGTAGGCACGGCCGGCGGCCGGGCGCGAAACTGGCTCATCGAAGCTCCTGATGGGATCGCAGTGCAGCAGGACCTATCATAGCCGCCCGGAAAGCGCACAGAAAACAGAAATATGCATCCGTGCATCACTTAGTCATTGTAGCGCGATGCGACCTTTGCTAATCAGACGCCGATTTGGCTGGCATGACAGCCATTTCCTCTGTTGGGGCGTCGCCAAGCGGTAAGGCACCGGTTTTTGGTACCGGCATTCCCAGGTTCGAATCCTGGCGCCCCAGCCACATACGTCCTGAATATTCTTAGGTTCGTGAGCCATTCTGCTCATCGGCTGCAACAATATCTTTGCTGCATGAGAGATATTGCCCCAGGAAGTTCTCCGCTCGCAGCGTCGCTATTCCCCCACTTAAATATTGTTTGACCATTTTCCTCCATCTTGTTCGCTATCATTCCGATGCGGACAATCATGAACCAGAAATCTCCTGAACTGCTGCTTTCCATCGTTGCCCCCTGCCATAATGAGGAGGAGGGGCTCGGCGAATTTTGCCGGCGAGCGGTGGCGACGGCGCGGGGGATTGCCGGTGAAGCCTTCGAGATCGTCCTGGTGGATGATGGGTCCACCGACGGCACCTGGGAGATCATCGCCTCGCTTGCCGCGGAGACGCCGCAGGTGCTCGGCGTGCGCCTCATGCGCAATCATGGTCATCAGCTTGCCGCCACCGCCGGCCTTGCTGCCTCGCGCGGCGAGCGGGTGCTGCTGATCGATGCCGATCTTCAGGACCCGCCGGAACTGCTGCTCATGATGATGCCGATCATGGATCGCGGCGCCGATGTCGTCTACGGTCAGCGCGTGCGCCGGCAAGGGGAGAGCTGGTTCAAGCTCGCTTCGGCCTCGCTCTTCTATCGGCTGCTGTCGCGACTCGCCTCGGTAGCGATCCCGCGCGATGTCGGGGACTTCCGGCTGATGCGCCGCCGCGTTGTCGATATCCTGCTGGCGATGCCGGAGCGGGATCGCTTCATTCGCGGCATGGTGAGCTGGATCGGCGGCCGCCAAGTGGCGCTGCCCTATGAGCGTGATGCGCGCTTCGCCGGCACGACCAAATATCCCCTGCGCAAGATGATCAACTTCGCGATCGACGCCATCACCAGCTTCTCTACCGTGCCGCTGCGCATCAGCACCTGGCTCGGCCTTGCAAGCGCCGGCTGTGCCGCGTTGCTGCTGCTCTATACGCTCGTCCGCTGGTTTGCCGGCGAAACGATCGTCGGCTGGTCCAGCATTATGGCGGCAATCACCGCTTTCAGCGCCATCCAGCTTATCTGCATCGGCATCATCGGCGAATATGTCGGCCGCTTGGTGCAGGAAAACAAGCGGCGCCCGATGTTCATGATTGAAAGCCTGCTGCAGGGCGGCCGCTCGCTGGATATCCCCAGCGGGTTTTCGGATATGGATACCGCAGGCAAACGCCGCGCACTTGATGATGCCTTGCGTGGTCTCGGCAAAGAGGCCGATAGCTCAGAGCAAGTGAGGGCGGTGCGCTGATGTCGCAACGTTCCGCGACTTTTCCCTCGGCCGAGGGTGCCGCCGTTTCCGATATTGTTTCCGCGCATGGCGCGGCTGATGCGGATGCCGCCATCGCCAGGCAGAAGCCGGGTCTGGCGATTGCGGCCTTTCTGATCCTGGTCGCGATTTTCGTCGCCTTCTTCAAGTTTCCGCCGATCCTCGACTATCCCAACCATTATGCGCGC